>JBDKHE010000434.1:0-5593 GCA_039797805.1 Verrucomicrobiota bacterium | reverse complement strand
CGATGCCCAGAAAGCGCAGACGACATATATCAAGGGTGTGGCGATGATCAAGGTCGGGAAACTCGTAGCGGGGATCAGCAATACGGCCACGACATTCAGTATCGACCTTGATATCCCGGCCCGTGAGGTGCTCATCCCTCGCAAGGACAATACGCAGGTGAACCCAGCGACTGGCAACCTGTGGGCCCCGGGCCAGTATGACATCGTTTTTAATGTGTCCTCCCAGTATGATTCCTGGCTGAGAATCGACAATGAGTGGATGCAAATAATCAGCGTCGGTAATCCCAACGGGGCCGGAGAAGTGTCGGTCACGGTGGTTCGCAACTACAAAGGAACCGGCAACGTCTCGCATAGTGCGAATGACAATGTGTTCTCCCCGGTCTACCTCGGGCAAAATGGGGGAGGCCAAAACCCCCATTTCACCCAAGGTTATCCTGACAGCTCGCCCGACGGGGCGTCGGGGAGCACGATTCGTTATGCGATGGATCCCGGCCGGACTGAAGCGGTCGATTATCGGGTCAATATTATCGACGGCTTCACCTCCACCGCCACGCCCATCCCCCCCACCACCAAGAGATCCTACGACGGCGCCTGGTGGGACACGTTTAACCAGACTTTTTTCAACATGTGCGACGCCCGGGGAAATGAGGTTCTGCCGACGGGTATCTGGAACTTCGCCACCGGCGCGGTCTATAGCGATTTACAATTTGTGACGGAATTGCGGGACTTTACTGTCGAGGTGCGCGCTGGCCTTGCCTCTCGCCCGCTGCATCCCGATCCTTTGCCTTTTGCTCTGTATGCCAACACTTATGGAGTGGGCATAAGTTACCACTTGTCAGGTCCCATGGGGTCGGAATCACTCGTCAATAGGCCCACCGTTACTGACCCTATCGACGATGCGCTCCTCGATGGCGGCTGCTTTGAGTATTCATTCCTGGAGCCGGACGTCGCCGGTTACAAACCGGTCGTTGACACTGGCGCTGACGCTCAATGGACGAATAATCTCACCAAGATGATCGATGCCGCGAACGAAAGCCGGCCGTATATCTGCATGGTGTGGTCTGCTGGCGATGTGGCCAAAACATTTAACGACGAAGACGACCCCGAGTATGCCAAGAGATTGCGGTTCGCCTATGCCTCCTATCTGATGGCGGTGAAAGTTGTTTCTGCCCCTAAGCTGCCGCAGGACTCCACGCTTTCCTTCGGCATGCCCTTGCTCATCAATCCGGATAATACCATTTCTCCGGACGATGGCGACAGTATGCCCGAAATGCGCAGTCTGCCAGACCTGTTCTTTGCGCAGATCGGCAATGCCGTCACGACGAACAGTCTGACGGGGGTCTATCCCAACAACGGCCTGAAGCTGGGCACGACCGGCGATGCCAACCACATCTACGTGCGCAAGTTCGCGAAGGGGTTTGCGGCGGTCTATCCTTGGGGTTCCGGTTCCAGTGTGAATATCACGCTCCCGACTCGGCCAGGCGGCACTACCCATTGGGAAAATGCATACACCGGTGCGACCGTGGCGGACAACGCGACGCCGTCGCTGTCTCCAGGAGACGGTTTGATTCTCGTGGCGAAGTAATCGTCGACGCTGCTCGCCGGGTGCTTTCCCGGCGAGCAGTTCCCATCCACCGCCTCCCACGGAACCTTCCTGAGGCTCCATCAATTGTCCCAAGCTTTTGGCCTTTTGTCATCGCGAGGCGCACAGAGCGCGCCGTGGCGATCCAGCCCCTCGACAGGCTCGGGCCTTGAGCTGGTCGAAACGGCTGGATTGCTTCCGCCTTCGCCAAGGCTTCGGCGGACACGGTCGTCGCTACGCTTCTCGCAATGACAGTCCAAAAGCAAAGGGACGGTTCGTATTGGTTTGCTTTGGACCTTTCGTAGGGGCGTCGATTGACGACGCCCGCGCCGCGTAAAACGGGCGCCGGCAAGCGGCGCCCCTACAGTCCGTAACTGGTCCAACCATCCCCGGACCCACCCGTGTTTGCGTGGATTGAAGCGGCCGGCCGATGCCGGTATCGTGGCTTATTGTTTACCCCCAGCTTCCTCGGGCTCGCGGCTCTTTCCCGCCCTGCTCCCGCTGATGAAATCCCGCTCACTGGTCCGTATGCCTCCTGCCACCTCCAACTCACCGCAGCGATCCGAACCGGCGGCCGCCCGGCCGCGGTGGGAATGGCAGCGTCTTGACGACCCCGCCGCCCTCGCCGGGGCCGTCGCGGATCGGGTCGCGGCGGAACTGCGCGCCAAGCCCGGGCTGTTGCTTTGCCTGGCCACGGGAGCATCCACGCTCCGCACCTACGAGTTGCTGGCGGCTCGCGCCCTCCAGGAGGCGGCGCTTTTTGCCCGGGCCCGGTGGATCAAACTGGATGAGTGGCTGGGCCTGGCGGCGGACGATCCGGCCTCGTGTGAATTGTTCCTCCAGCGCGTCCTCCTCGGGCCGCTGTCCGTCCCGCCCTCCCGTTATTGCGGCTGGGCGGGGCGGACCACCGACGCCACGGCCGAGTGCCGGCGCGTCGCCGCGTGGCTGGACCGGGAAGGCCCGGTTGACCTGCAAATTCTCGGTCTGGGCGCCAACGGACACCTCGGATTCAACGAACCGGGCGCGGCGGCCGATGCCGGACCGCACCTCGCGCAACTCACCGCCACCTCGCTGTCGCACACCATGCTGACCGGGGCGCGTGATCCCGTCAGCCGCGGGCTGACGCTCGGCCTGGGCGACATCCTGCGCTCGCGACGGATCTTCCTGCTCGTGTCGGGCGCGCACAAGGCGGCGCAGCTGCGGCGCCTGGCCCTGGGCGAAGAGTCGCCGGATTTCCCCGCCTCGCTCCTGCACCGGCATCCGGCGGTGACGGTGTTCTGCGACGTGGCCGCCGCGGCCCAGCTCCCCGCGGAATTCTTCGCCGGTTCCTCGGGATCGGAAAACCCCGGTCGCGCCCCGTGAACTCCATGAAACACGCCCTCGGCATCGACATCGGCGGCACCAAGATCGCGCTTGGCGTCGTCGCTTACGACGGCCGCATCCTGGCCCAGACCGTCATCCCCACGGACGCCCGCCAGGGCTTCGATTCCGCCGTGCAGCGCATGAGGGATGCCGCGCGCGCGGCGCTGGGCGAATGCGGCGTCCCCCCGGCGGCCCTGGCCGGCGTCGGGGTCGGCTGCACCGGTCCGGTGAACCCCCGCACCGGCGTGATCGACAATCCCCACACGCTGCCGGGCTGGGAGGGCCGCAATCTCATCTCCGCGCTTTCCAATGAAATGGACCTGCCCGTGTGGCTCGAAAACGATGCCGACGCCGCCGCGCTGGGCGAGTATCATTACGGCGCCGGCGAGGGCGCCGACCGCATGGTCATGCTGACCTTCGGCACCGGCGTCGGCGGCGCCATCCTGCTCGGCGGCCAGATCTACCGGGGCGCCGCCGGTGAACACCCGGAACTCGGGCACCTGCCCGTCCTGCCCGACGGCCCCGTCTGTTATTGCGGGCGCAACGGCTGCGTCGAGTCGCTGGCCTCCGGCCCGGCGCTCACGGACGCCGGCCGCGCGCTCGGCTTCGCTGACGCCGCGGGCGTTTTCGCCGCCGCCGCCAGTGGCGACGCCCGCGCCGCGCAGGTGCTGGCGGACGCGCGCCAGGCGACGGACGCGGCGATCTGGGGCGTCCTGCACAGCTTCCTGCCCGGGCGCATCGTGCTCGGCGGCGGGCTGGTCGAGGCCCAGCCGGATTTCTTCCTCGACGCCGCGCGGGCGACGGTGGACCGCGCCCGCCTGCTGGGCGCGGGGACCGTGACCGTCGCGCCCGCGAGTCGCGGCAACCTCGCCGGCGTGGTCGGCGCGGCGCGCTGGGCGATCGACTCCGCGGCCGCCTCCCGGCCGTCCCAACCCGTCTTACCCTCATGAAACCTCCCGTCAACGTTGGCCTCATCGGCTCCCAGTTCATCGCCGCCATCCACGCGGAAGCGCTCAAGGCGTGCGTGCACGCCCGGCTCACCGCCGTGGCCTCGCCCACCCCGGGCAATGCCGCCGCCTTCGCGCAACGGCACGGCATCCCCCACGCCTTCACGGACTACCGGCAACTGCTGGCCCGCCCCGACATCCACCTGGTCGTGATCGGCGTGCCCAACCACCTGCACTGCCAGGTCGTGCTGGACGCGGCGGCGGCGGGCAAGCACGTCGTCATTGAGAAGCCCCTCTGCCTCAACCTGGCCGAGGCGGACCGGATGATCGCCGCCTGTCGCGAGCACAAGGTGAAGCTCATGTATGCCGAGGAGCTGTGCTTCGCCCCGAAATACGTCCGCCTGAAGCAGCTGCTCGACTCCGGCGCGCTCGGCCGTCCCACCCTGCTCAAGCAATCGGAGAAACACGACGGGCCCCACGCGGCGCATTTCTGGGACGTCACGCGCTCCGGCGGCGGCGTGGCGATGGACATGGGCTGTCACGCGATCGAGTTCTTCCGCTGGATGCTGGGCCGCCCGCCGATCCGGTCCGTTTACGCGCAGATGAACACCTCGGTGCACGGCGACAAGACCCGCGGCGACGACAACGCCATCCTGATCCTGGAGTTCGTCAACGACGTGGTCTGCATGGCGGAGGTGAGCTGGACGAAGCTCGGCGGCATGGACGACCGCGCCGAGGTTTACGGCACCGGCGGCGTCGCCTACGCGGACCTGCTGCGTGGCAACGCCATCGAGACCTACAGCCAGCAAGGCTACGAGTATGCCGTCGAAAAGGCCGGCTCCACGAAAGGCTGGAGCTTCACGATCTACGAGGAGGCCTGGAATTACGGCTTCCATGCCGAGATGGCGCATTTCGTGGACTGCGTGCAGAACGACCTGACGCCGCTGGTGACGGGCGAGGACGCGCGCGCTGTGCTCGAGGTGCTCTTCGCCGCCTACGAGTCCGCCCGCACCGGCCGCAAGGTCGAGCTGCCCTTCGCGACCACCGCGGCCCGTCCCATCGATCTCTGGAAGCCCGCAACCTGACCCCCTGTTCCCATGCCCCCGATGAATCGTCGCAATTTCCTCACCACCTCCGCCGCCGCGTTGACCACGGCCGCGTTTTTCCGTCCTTCGCTTCACGCCGGATCAGCCCCCAAGGCTCCCGGGGCGAAGGCCGGCTTCCGCATCTTTGTTCCCGATTGGACGCTGGACAAACGGTGTAATCCGGCCGCCTTCGAGCTGGCCGCCCGGATCGGGCTCGACGGCGTGCAAGTTGACTACGGCTGGCCGCAGGATGGGGGCGGACGCCCTCCGCTCCTGGCCGAGGCCAAGCAGGATGAGCTCATGGCGGCGGCGGCGCATCACGGGGTGGTCATCTCCTCCCTGGCGTTGGGCGCGGTCAACCGCACGCCCTACAAAAGCGCGCCCGAGGCGGAGCAGTGGGTGCTCGACAGCATCGCCACGATGCAGCGGATGAAAATCCGGGTCGTGCTGCTGCCGTTCTTCAACAAGAACGAACTGAACGCCGACCCGGCCGGCGTGGAGGAAGTCATCCGCCGCTTGCGCCGCCTGGCGCCGCGCGCCGAGGCGGCGGGCGTGATCTTCGGCATCGAGTCATGGCTGAAGGTGCCCGAGCTGGAGCGGATCCTCGACGCGGTGAA
>JBDKHE010000433.1:0-4777 GCA_039797805.1 Verrucomicrobiota bacterium | reverse complement strand
CCGAACCCCGCATTGAACTTGCTGGAAGACTTCGCAAGAGCAGGGTTCGGAGACCCCGCCCCACATAAAAAACGCCGCGAATTGCTTCGCGGCGTTGGGGGTGAAGTTAATAGCGATAGTGCTCGGGCTTGTACGGCCCTTCGACCGGCACGCCGAGGTATTCGGCCTGCTCCTTGGTCAACTTGGTCAGCTTGACGCCAATGCGCTCCAGATGGAGCCGGGCGACCTCTTCGTCGAGATGCTTCGGCAGGCGATAGACGCCGACCTTGTAGCTGTCCTTGTTCTTCCACAGGTCCAGCTGCGCGAGCGTCTGGTTGGTGAAGGAGTTGGACATCACGAAGGAAGGGTGACCGGTGGCGCAACCCAGGTTGACCAGACGGCCCTCGGCGAGCATGTAGATGCTGTTGCCGTTGGGGAACGTGTAGAGGTCGTACTGCGGCTTGATGGTCGTGCGCTTCGCGTCCGACTTGTTGAGCTTGTCGATCTGGATCTCGTTGTCGAAGTGACCGATGTTGCAGACGATCGCCTGGTCCTTCATCTGGCGCATGTGCTCCAGCGTGATGATGTCCTTATTGCCCGTCGTGGTAACGTAGATGTCAGCCTTGCCGAGGGTGGACTCGATGGTGTTGACCTCGAAGCCCTCCATCGCGGCCTGCAGGGCGTTGATGGGATCGATCTCGGTGACGATGACGCGGGCGCCAAAGCCCTTCAGCGAAAACGCGGAGCCCTTGCCCACGTCGCCGTAGCCGCACACGCAGGCGACCTTGCCGGCGATCATGACATCGGTGGCGCGCTTCAGGCCGTCGGCGAGGGACTCGCGGCAGCCGTAGAGATTGTCGAACTTGGACTTCGTGACCGAGTCGTTGACGTTGATGGCCGGCACGCGGAGCTTGCCCTTCTCCAACATCTGATAGAGGCGGTGCACGCCGGTCGTCGTCTCCTCAGAGACGCCGCGCCATTCCTTGGCAATCGTGGTCCACTTGAGCGGGTCCTCCTTGTGGACGCGCTTCAGCAGGTTCTTGATGACCTGTTCCTCGTGGGACTCGGAAGGGGTGTCGACCCACTTGCTGCCTTCTTCGAGTTCGCAGCCCTTGTGGATAAGCAGGGTCACATCGCCGCCGTCATCAACGACGAGCTGCGGGCCCTTGCCGCCGGGGAAACTGACGGCCTGCAGGGTGAGATCCCAATATTCTTCGAGCGTCTCGCCCTTCCAGGCGAAAACCGGCACGCCGGATTTGGCGATGGCCGCAGCGGCGTGATCCTGGGTCGAGAAGATGTTGCAGGAAGCCCAACGAACGTCAGCGCCGAGCGAGGTGAGGGTCTCGATGAGGACGGCCGTCTGGATCGTCATGTGCAGCGAACCGGTGATCCGGACCCCTTGCAGGGGCTTGCCCGGGCCGAATTTCTTGCGGACCGAAACAAGGCCGGGCATTTCGTGCTCGGCGACGGAGATTTCCTTACGGCCCCAATCGGCGAGGTTGATATCCTTGACCTTGTAATCGTGGGCCGGAGCGGAAGAGGTGGTGGTAGACATGTTTTTCTATGTGGTTTAGGCGACGGCCGCGCGGAGGGCGGCGGCCTTGTTGGTCTGCTCCCAGGGGAGGCCGTGTTTGCCGAAGTGACCATAATTCGTGGTCTGGCGATAGATCGGGCGGAGCAGGTTGAGTTGGGAAACGATATCGGCGGGCTTGAAGCCGAAGACCTTGGTGACGGCCTTGGCGATCTTCTCGTCGGAGACCTTGCCGGTGCCCATGGTGTCGACGTACACGCTGACGGGGTCGGGATAGCCAATGGCGTAGGCGAGCTGCAGTTCGGCCAGCTCGGCCAGACCGGAAGCGACGATGTTCTTGGCGACCCAGCGGGCCATGTAGGCCGCGGAGCGGTCAACCTTCGACGGATCCTTGCCCGAGAAGGCGCCGCCGCCGTGACGACCCCAACCGCCGTAGGTATCGACGATGATCTTGCGGCCGGTCAGACCGGAATCGCCCTGCGGGCCACCGACGACAAAACGACCGGTCGGGTTGATCAGAAACTGGGTCTTCTTCGTCAGCATGCGGGCGGGAATCACCTTCTTGATGACGTGCTCAATGAGATAATTCTCGATCGTGTTGTGAGAAACCTCGGGCGTGTGCTGCGTGGAGATGACGACGTTGACGACCTCGACGGGTTTGTCGTTCTCGTAGCGGATCGAAACTTGGGACTTCGCGTCCGGACGGAGCCACGGCGCCTTGCCGGACTTGCGGATCTTCGTGAGGAGGCGGCCCAGACGGTGGGCAAACATCACCGGGGTCGGCATCAGCTCGGGCGTCTCATTGCAGGCGTAGCCAAACATGAGGCCCTGGTCGCCGGCACCCTGCTCAGCCTTCTTCTTGCCCTTCACTTTCACGGCATCCACGCCCTGCGCGATGTCGGGTGACTGGCGGGTCAGGTAGTTGTTGATGAAAACCTGATCGGCATGAAACACATCATCGATGTTCACGTAGCCGATTTCGCGGATCGCGTCGCGCACGATCGTCTCGTAGTTGAGCTTCGCCTTGGTGGTGATTTCACCGGCGAGGATCACCATGTTGGACTTAACCATGGTTTCGCAAGCGACGCGGCTGTACTTGTCCTGCGCGAGGCAGGCATCGAGCACGCTGTCGGAGATTAGGTCAGCGACCTTGTCGGGATGACCTTCGCCAACCGACTCGGAGGAGAAAACAAAGGAGTTTGCCATGACCAGACGATTGCCACGCGGCCCCATCAGGCAAGTAAAAACATCGTCGCATCCGGATCCTTTGATATAACAAGGAATACCCGCTGTTTCTCCTTAATGAGCAGGCACCTTTGGCCGTTACAAGCGGTGAGCACTGCAATGACTCATTCTCCAGATTCACCAAAGACCAGTTTGGGTGGCCGCCGCATCCTGATCGTCGATGACGACCGGCTGAACGTGCGCATCCTGGCCAACATTCTGAAGCCAGAGGGCTACGTGATCGCCGAGGCGCACTCGGGAGAGTCGGCCTTGGAGCAATACGAGTCCTTCAAACCAGACCTCGTGTTGCTGGACGTGATCATGCCGGGCATCAGCGGCTTTGAGACCTGTCGCACCCTCAGAAGCAAGCATGGAGATAATCTGGCTCCGGTCATTTTCATCACCGCAAAGTCCCAGTCGGATGATATTGTCGAGGGCCTGGCCGTCGGCGGCGTAGACTACCTCCCGAAGCCTTTCAAACCCAAGGAAGCGCTGGCCCGTCTGCGGACCCATCTGCAAAACCGCATCCTGAACGAACAGCAACGCCAGCTCGTCGCCCAGCTCAGCGCCGCCAACACCGCCAAGAACCGGCTGCTCGGCATGGTTGCCCATGACCTCCGCAATCCCCTCGCCTCCATCCGCGGCCTCGCGGAATTCCTGGAGGACGGCACGGTGGGCGCCCTCACCCCCGATCAGCTCGATCTCGTAAAGACGATCCATGAAGCCAGCCAGGGAATGCTGACCATGGTCAACGAACTGCTCGACCTCTCCGTGATCGAGTCCGGCGAACTCAAGATCCAGCCGTCCAACCGGCCGATCACCGAGTTGCTCACCAAGGCGGTCTGCCTCAACAACATCAACGCCGGCAAGAAGGGCTCGCTTATCAAGTTCCCCTCCCCTCCCGTGGCGAGCGTGCTGCCGATCGACGGCGACAAGGTTCGGCAGGTGCTCGACAACCTCCTGAGCAACGCGATCAAGTTCTCCCCGCCCAACTCAGTGATCGAGGTGAGCACCGAGACCAGCGACTGCTACTATTCCATTCTGGTGAAGGACCAGGGCCCGGGCATCCCTGCCGACGAAAGACACAAGCTCTTCCAGGATTTCGGCCAGACTTCCGTCAAACCCACGGCCGGGGAAAAGAGCACCGGGCTGGGACTCGCCATCTGCAAGCGCATCATGGAATCGCACGGCGGCACCATCACGGTCGAGTCCGCCGACCTCGGCAGCGTGTTCAAGATCACCTTCCCCCTCGCCGCATGAATTCCCCGGTAAAAATCCTTCTCGCCGACGACGAGGCTCACATCAGGAAATTCGTCGGCCTCATTCTGAGGAAATACCATTCGCCCGTCATCCTCGAGGCGGCGGATGGCGCCATCGCCGCCTCCCTGTACGCCCAGGAAAAACCCGACCTCGTCCTGCTCGACGTCAACATGCCAAACATGGACGGATTGCAGGCCCTCGCCGAGATCCGTCGCACCGATCCCGAGGCGCTGGTCGTGATGCTCACCTCCCTCGCGAACCGCCAGACGGTGGAGGAATGCGTGCGGCTCGGTGCCATCGACTACATCCGCAAGGACACCCCGCGCGAGGAGCTCACCCAGCAGTTTGATCGCCTGTTCGCGGAATGCTTCGGCGAAGCCGAGCCTGCCCATGAAACCTGAGATCCACGCCTTCGCCGGACTCAATGAGGTCCGCTATTCCCTGCCCCAGCTGCTCAGTGAGGTGAAACTCGAGCGCCATGCCCCCGCGTTCGCCATGGAGAAGCTTGAGCAGGTGGAAATCGCCAAGCTGTTCCAGAAAAACCGCCCCCGCCGTGTCATCAAACCGGGAAAATAAAGCCTTTCTGGCGCTCGTCCGGGCCCAGCCGAACTTTGAGTTCACCGCGGAACTCGACACCACCGGGAAACTGCACGGCAGCGGCACCTTGGGTCATCTGCAAGCGATCATCGACGCCCGCATCATGACCAAGGAAGACGCCTGCCGGCTGTGGGCCAATTCCATCGGCATCGCGTACGTCGATGTGCTCGCCTCTGTAATCACCGA
>JBDKHE010000432.1:0-3320 GCA_039797805.1 Verrucomicrobiota bacterium | reverse complement strand
CATCAGCAGTTCGACGATCGCTCTTCAGGAACAGCTGACCACGCGTGACCTGCCCTTTTTCACGTCGGCCGCCGGCATCGACGCGAAGATCGAGCTCGCCAAAGGCAGAACGCGTTACGTTTGCGCCTACCGGCTGAATCAAGTGATCGGCGATATGCACAGATCGCCATGTTCTCGCGAGAACAGCGTGCTCGAGGTGAGGTCGATGATGATGCGGTCCGCCTGGAAATCGAAGCGATGGCGGCGGATTTCGTCGCGGGCAAATGGGATGGTGATCGCGACACCCGTCCGGCTGTGACAGACGAGGTCTGGAAAAGCATCACATCCGATCGTCACGGGTGTTTGAACCGCTCGTGCTCTCACTTCAAGAACTGCGCCCAGATGCAGGCCCGAAAGCGCCTCAAAGAGGCATCGGTGATCGTCGCGAATCATGACCTGCTGCTTGCCGACCTGGCCATGGGCGGAGGGAAGATCCTCCCGGCGCCGAATGAGTCCTTCTACATCATTGACGAGGCCCACAATCTTCCAGAAAAAGCGGTGTCGTCCTTTGCCTCAAGCCACTTCGTCAACGCCGAACGCCGCTCGGCAGAGAAACTGGCAGGACTGTCAGCCTCGATTGTTGATTTGCTTGGCGGGGCCTACAAGGACTTCGCCGATCGAATTGGCGATGAAGCAACGCGGCTTGAAGAGAACCTTCGCGATGCATACAGCTACTTCTCCGGACTCTCCCAACTGACCCCGACGACGGAATGCCCGCGGCCGACGCTGGAATTCGAGCAGTCATGCCTGCCCGAGGAGTTTTTTGAGATCGGCGAGAATATTCAGGGCTTGTCGAATAGTCTGCAAGGACATCTTGAGAATTGCCAACAGGGCGTCAATGACCTGCTTAACGCCGACCGCGCGAAGCATGCCTTGTGTGAAAAGCTGCTGGCCGACATCGGGTTTTACCTGGGACGGCTGGAGGAGGTTCACACCACGTGGTCCCTGTTTCTCGAGGTCCCTGCCAGTGATTCAGCGCCACCGGTAGCCAAGTGGATCCAAGCGTTCAAGTTCAAGAACAGCGTGGACTATCAGCTCAATGCGAGTCCTGTGGTTGCCGCCGGCTACCTTAAGAAGCTGCTGTGGGAGAAGGCTGCCGGGTGCGTTCTGACGTCCGCGACCATGACAACTCTGGGCACCTTCGACGACTTCCTTCGCCGCACCGGGCTCAGCTCCTACAACGTCCCCACCTTCGACCTTCCGTCGCCTTTCGACTATGCCAAGTCCGGCACCCTCGTCATTCCGAAGATGCCCTCACCGAAGAACTATGAGGCCCACACGCTGGCCGTTTCCGATCGTCTGGTTACGGATATCAGCCTTCAGGAAAAGGAAGGCATGCTGGTGCTCTTCTCGAGCCGCCGCCAGATGGAGGACGTCGCGGGAAGGCTGCCGGAGATCTTGCGCGCCCGGGTGCTGGTTCAGGGTGAGCAATCCAAGACCGAAATAATCAAAGTCCATCAAGCACGGATCGATGCCGGCCAGCCGTCAGTAATCTTCGGCCTGCAGTCATTCTCAGAAGGCGTCGATCTGCGCGGCATCTACTGCACCCAAGTGGTGATTACCAAGTTGCCGTTCGCCGTACCAGACAGCCCGGTACTTCGAACGCTATCCGAGTGGATTGAACGTCGCGGAGGAAATCCGTTCATGGAGATCAGCGTGCCAGATACCGCCCGACGTCTGGAGCAGGCACTGGGCCGGCTGATCAGAACGGAGACCGACTCAGGGCAGATCGTCATTACCGATCCTCGCCTCTGGGAGTCCCGATACGGACGCGCGATCCTTCGCGGGCTTCCGCCATTTCGTGTCGTCGCCATGGGCAAGGAGGTCAGCGTATGAGCCTCGAGTACCCCGTGAGGTGGCGCCTCCGACAGTGCATGCAGGCGGCTGGAATCACGTCAGTTGCCGAACTGCACGAAAAAATAAGAAAACTTGACCCCAAATCGGTGAAATACGCTCAGTTGGCAAGAATGATTGATTCACCACCGGCGCGCCTCAACCTGAAAACACTGACCTTACTGACCGTTGCTCTCAGTTGCCGGGTCAGCGACATCCTGGATGTAGGCCCGGACACTCAGCTAGAAAGGAGCTGAACCATGCTTAAGCTGATTAACGCCAGCTTGCTCGCTGTTCCCGTCATGCCCACGAAGTATGACCACCAGCGCTTACGTGAAAAGGAAAAACAACATGAGCTTTCTGGATGACTTTTTCGGTGCCCCGTCGCACCAACAGGATACAGCCGGCCCGCCGTACCTGGCGCCGATTCTTCGGCGTGATTATGCGGCTGCCGTCCCGCTGCTGAAGAAGGCAATGCAGAGCAACGACGCGCGCGCCATGGGACTGATGGCCGCCATGACTGCACTGGGTCGCGGCGTGGAAAAGGATCCGGTCGACGCCTGCTGCTGGTTCCGCCAGGCCGCCGTTCGTGGCCACGTTCCGTCGCAGGCGGCGCTGGGTATGTGCCTGGCCGCCGGACTGGGAACGCCGTGTGATCGGAAGGAAGCCGCGTACTGGCTGTATCGCGCCGGCGTTTCTGGTAACCGGCAAGCCATCGAGGTGCTCGGCGAGCTCGCTTACCAGGATCACTCACTCGTCGGCCCGCACTTCTCGGAGGACGATCTCTGTCGGCTTGTGCTCGGACTGCGCAAGAGCGCGCCGAAGGCGACCAACACACCGGTCGTCTCCCGCCGGTTACACTAGACGAGGAGGCACGAATGATTGCGTCGAATCTTGGTGAAGTTGTTCAGCTCACGGTCGGAGCAGTGATGGGCACCGCCGTATCGATCAACCTGAGTCGTTTCGGGATTTCCCTCATGGACCCGAAGACTCGGTGGAAGGCGGCCGGCATTGTCGGCCTCTTCCTTTTCTCGTTCCTCGCCTTAACGGACTTGTTGCTCGGTTAAGGCGGGGCCGTCCTTGCCGCAGCGGCACTGACCGGCCTCCCCCTTGCCGTCCATCCCGAATCGGCACCGTCCGAGGCTGACGCATTTCTGGCTGCAGAAGACCCACGAAGAACGGCAGTCCAGAAGGCCGTAGAACACAATCATCACGAATGGCGGACCAATCAAGAGCGTGTCCGTCAGGCATGCGCCGCCCAACTGCCAGACCTTTCCGCTTTCCACTGGCGTCAGCAACGCAACGCCGATGTCCGTCAGGAGCAGCGACAGCGTCGCCACCAACCCGAAGCGTGGCCACGGCCATCCGGTCAATGGTTTTCCGCCCGCCACCCGCCAACAAGCATACCCAGCCAGGAAGAGCATGAAGGGCGCAAGCAAGGCATAGCC
>JBDKHE010000431.1:0-4997 GCA_039797805.1 Verrucomicrobiota bacterium | reverse complement strand
TGCTGGCCCAGTGTCTGGCGAAATTGAAAAAGCAGATGCCGCCCTATTGGGAGAATACGAAAGCGGGTTTGGCCCAATTGCTGACGTATGCGGCCGAGAAGGGTGTGCTCCTCGGGTTTGAGAACCGGGAAGCCTTCGACGAACTGCCCTTGGATGCGGACCATCCCGCTCTGATTGCGGCGCTCGCGAAACCGGGCACCTGCGGCTATTGGCATGATGCCGGTCACGCCCAGATCAAACAGGGCATGGGCTTGCTCGATCATCGCGCGCACCTGGAGGCGAATGCCGCCCACACCATCGGGTTTCATCTGCACGACGTCAGTGCCGAGGGCCGGGATCACCAGCCGATCGGGACGGGCAAAATCGACTTCGAGATGGTCAGCAGTTTCTGGAAGCCGGAGCACACGCTCGTGCTGGAATTCAGCCCGCGCCTCACCACCGAGGAAGTGGTGGCGTCGAAACAGCGCGTGACGGAACTCGTGACTAAGCGCTTTCGGTGAGGCCCGCGTTCTTGGGGCGAGTTGCGGGTGTCAGATAACGGTGGATGCCCTGCGCTGCCTTGCGGGCGTCGCGCACGGCATGGACGACCAGGCTCGGGCCGCGCACGGCGTCGCCGCCGGCGAACACTCCGGGCAGGTTGGTCATCTGGTTCGCATCGATCTTGAAGCCGCCCCACTTGTCCGTGGCCACCTGGGCAAAGTCGCTCTCGGGCGGGAATGGCACCGGGTCGAAGCCAAAGGCGACCAGCACGAGATCGGCCGGCATGTTGAACTCCGAGCCGGGTACCGGACGTGGCGAACGCCGGCCGGAGGCGTCGGGCGCGCCCAGCTCCATGCGCACGCAGCGCACGGCGGTCACGCCGCCGTTGGCGTCCGCGAGCAGTTCGACCGGATTGGTGAGAAACTGAAACTCGGCGCCTTCCTCCAGCGCGTTGGCGTATTCCTTGCGACTGCCGGGCATGTTGGCGAGGTCGCGACGGTAGAGGCAGACGGAGGCGCTGGCCCCGCTGCGCAAGGCGGTGCGCAGGCAGTCCATCGCGGTGTCGCCGCCGCCGAGCACGGCCACGCGCTTGCCGGCCACGGCGATGGGATCACCGGCCATGAGCGGAGACGCGACGTTCTTCTGTATGAGGAAAGGCAGTGCGTCGACGACGCCGACCAGGTTGGCGCCGGGGATGTCGAGGGGTTTGGGCTTCTGCGCGCCGACGCCAAGGAAGACGGCATCGAACTTCTCCCGCAGTCCAGCCAAGGAAACATCCCAGCCGACGCGTACGGCCAGACGGAATTCCACGCCCCGCTGGGCGAGCAGGTTGATGCGTCGCTCGACGATGTGTTTCTCCAGTTTGAAGGCTGGGATGCCGTTGACCAGCAGGCCGCCCGGCACGGGTTGGGATTCAAACACGGTGACCGCGTAGCCGAGGCGGATGAGTTCGTCCGCACACGACAGCCCGCCGGGACCGGAGCCGATGACGGCAACTTTTCGTCCGTTGGGCGGGACCTGGTTGGCCTCGACGCCGCCGTGGGCAAAGGCGTATTCGTTGAGGAAGCGCTCGATCGCGCCGATGGCGATGGGGTCCGTGCGCGTGTTGAGGATGCAGGCGCCTTCGCAAAGCTTTTCCTGCGGACAGACCCGCGAGCAGATTTCCGGCAGGTTGCTGGTGCTCCGGGAAATCTCCGCCGCCTCGAGGAACAGGCCCTGGGCAGTCAGCGCCAGCCATTCCGGGATGCGGTTGGCCAGCGGGCAACCGGTCATGCAGAGCGCCTCGGGACACTGGATGCAGCGGGCGGCCTGGGCGCGGACAGTCTCTTCGTCAAACTCACTGTAGATTTCGCGAAAATCGCCGACTCGCTCGCCGGCCGGTCTCTTCGGGGGAGCGGCTCTGCCGATATGCGACCAATCGTATTTGGATTGCGAGGTGGAAGGCATGCGGGAGATTGGCTCGGCCGTCCGAAAAACCTTCGGGCGGGATCCAACAGGTACAGCTTGGCCGAAAGACCGGGGCGGCGCTCAGCAGTTCTTGTCCAAGCCCTCGCACGCCTTGCCGCGGCGCGCCTGCGCCTGACTGGCTTTCCCGGACGCAGCATTTGGTTGCGTCCTTTCCATCGACCGTAAACCCCGTCAAGTTGAGCGGCATGATGAAAACGTGCAGTCTCCTGATCTTGGTCGGTCTGCTGTTGGGTGCCGTCCGCGCGTACGCGGTGGAATTCGTGATCACGGACTTCGGTGCGGAGGCGGGAGCCACGACCCTGAACACCACGGCAATCCAAAAGGCCATCGACACGGCGGAGCAGCAGGGGGGAGGGACCGTCGTCATCCCACCCGGCGTTTTCCGCAGCGGATCGCTGTTTCTGAAACCCGGGGTGGGCTTGCATCTCGCGGAAGGGGCCGTGCTCAAGGGATCGGAGAACATCGAGGATTATCCGAAACGGATGACGCGCATCGAGGGCCACTTCGAGCCCTGGCGCATGGCCTTGGTCAATGCCCAGGGCATGTCCGGCGTACGGATCGACGGTGCCGGCCGGCTGGACGGTAGCGGGCCGGTTTTTTGGCGGGCATTTTGGCAGCGGCGGAAAGAGAACCCGAAGTGCACCAACCTCGAGGTGGAGCGTCCGCGACTGATGTTCATCGACCGGTGCACCCAGGTATCGATCGAAGGGATTGCCCTGACGGATTCCGGCTTTTGGAACCTGCATCTCTATCGTTGCCGCGACGTGCGGATCGAGGGCTTGCGCATCACGATCCCGAGCTCCGGCCCGGACCTGCGCGCACCCAGCACCGACGGTATCGATGTGGACAGCTCGCAACAGGTGGTGATCCGCCGATGCACCATCTCGACCCACGACGACAACATTGCGCTCAAGGGCAGCAAGGGCCCGCATGCCGACAAGGATGCCGACAGTCCCCCCGTGGAGGATATCCTCGTCGAAGATTGCGAGATCGGTGACGGCAACGGCCTGATCACCTGCGGCAGCGAGGCGACGATCGTGCGCAACGTCTCGGTGCGCAATTGCCTCATGACCGGCCACGCCACGGTGCTGACCTTGAAGCTGCGTCCGGATACCCCGCAGCACTACGAGAACATTACGTTGGATGGCATCAGGCTTGCGGGCAGCGGGCGGTTGTTGAACGTCGCGCCGTGGACGCAGTTCTTTGATCTGCAGGGTCAGCCGCCCCCGTCCCGCACGGTGACGGGCATTACCCTGCGCAACATCACCGGCTCCTATCGCACGATGGGTGTGCTGCGCGGGAATCCCGGGGACCTCCTCAAGGATATCACGCTGGAGAATGTCGACGTCACGTTGGCGGATGAAAAATTCACTCTCGGGCCGGTCGAGAATCTGGAAATAAAACAAGTCACCGTGAACGGTCGGCCGTTCGTCCTTCCCGCAAGGAGTGAATGAGCCGGGCTGACGACGGGCCCGGTCACCTTCATGCCGATAATACCGGCTGACGATGCCGGACGGGAAAGCAGGTCTCTCTGGACGACACCTGTTTATCAGCCGCCTGGGGTAGGGCCGTTGCCCTCAACGGCCTTCGGGCGAAAGGGCAGGCGAGGGCACCGCCCCTCCGGCAGAGTCATGCGGGCGGTGCGTATTACGGTGGGTGAGGACCTGCTCGGAGTGTGCTTGGCGGGAGTGAACGCCCGGCGAGGGTCTGGTCACGGCTGGGGACGCGACGTCAATTCCTTGACCCAACGCCGGTGCGGACCTGAGAGCGTGACGTCATCGAGCTGGGCCACCGCCACCCAGACCAATGAGTCGGACTCATTGATCTGCTTCTTGAGAGAAGCGGTGAGCTTGGTGGCGTAGATCGACTCGGTGATCTGGAACCGGGTGATGGCGCGGCGACGGGTGACCAGCAGGTCCTTGGCGGCGGGTTTCACGCCGAGGTCGGACGCCTCGGGCAGTTCGTACAGGCCGGCCAGCCGCCTGGACTTGGCCGAAGCCTTGCGCAGCAGGAGACGGCCGCGGTCCAGGCAGAAGGCCCGAGCGACGAGGATTTGCTCAGAGACCTTGGGTTTGAATCGCGGGAGTTTTTCCGGTTCGCCGCCGCGGCGGGCGGCGCAAAAGTCGGCGACAGGGCAGGTGAGGCACAGGGGCTTTTGGCGGAAGCAGATCGTCGCCCCGAGTTCCATCATGGCCTGGTTGTGGGTGCCGGGGTGGGCACCGGGGATGAGCGCGTTGGCGAGTGGGGTGAAGTGCTTCACGGCCTCGGTACCGTCGCGGAACAGGCGGCTTTCCCCGGTCAAGCGGGCGAGGATGCGCACGACATTGCCGTCCACGACCGCGGTGGGTTCGTCGAAGGAGATGCTCGTGATGGCGGCGGCGGTATACGGACCGATGCCGGGCAATTCCTGCCATTCGGACGGGGTGCGGGGTTTGACCGGAGCCGCCACGTAGGCCTTGGCCAGTTTGTGGAGGTTGCGGGCGCGGGAGTAGTAGCCGAGCCCTTCCCAGAGCTTCATGACCTGCGTCTCGGGCGCGGCGGCGAGGGCGGCGAAATCGGGCAGTTCGCGCAGCCAGCGGTCAAAATACGGCAGGGCGGTGACGATCTGCGTCTGTTGCAGCATGAACTCGGACACCACAGTCTTGTAGAGTGAGGGCGATTCCCGCCAAGGGAGCTTGCGCCGGTGGACGCGATACCAGTCGTGGAGAGCGGTCTGGAAGGCCGGTCGCCGGGAGGAGAGCTGGTCGAAATTAGCCACCATAAGTCACAGGAGGCCCCAAAGAGACCGAGGCGCGGAGGCTACGCCACTTTTTTGTGTGTTTTTGTGCCTTTTTGTGGCCATCTAGCGCCATGGCAAAAAAGCCGGACCCGGACACCGAAGAACCCAAGAAGATCACCAGCTACACGATCAAGCTGGATGATGCCCAGATGGAGAAGTTGCGGGCGGTGGTGGCGGCCAAATATTGGGAGGAGGCCGAGGTGCCTTACACCCGCTTTGCGTTCAAGGGGCCCAAGGTCAATGTCACCGCCTATACCAGCGGGAAGGTGGT
>JBDKHE010000430.1:0-2600 GCA_039797805.1 Verrucomicrobiota bacterium | reverse complement strand
ACGTACACGCCTTGGTGGAGCGTGACACCCTGTGCCTGGGCCACGGCGAGAATCTTGGTGCGAAGCGCCGGATCCCAGGCATCGGTCATGGAGAAGAAGCGCGGACCAAAGGTCTCGTCATTCGGGCCGACCAGCGGGTTGAGTCCGAGGAAATTGATGTGGTCGGTGATGAGCATCAGCTCGCTGACCTTGATGTGCGGGCGCAGGCTGCCGGCGGCATTGGAGAGGAACAACGTCTCGACGCCGGCGGCCTTCATGGACCGGATCATCGTCTTCAACGGATAGGCGTCGTGGGTCTCGTAGAAGTGTTTGCGCCCGTTCAGCACGATGACGGGCACGCCGTTCAGTTTGCCGATGAGCAGCTGTCCGGCATGACCCGCGACGGTCAGCACCGGAAATCCCGGCAGATCGCGGTAGGCCAGCACCACGGGATGCTCCACGCGTGCGGCGAGTCCACCCAGCCCGGAACCGAGAATGATCGCGAGCTTCGGGCGCAAGGCGCCGCAGGCGGCGGTGATCTTGGCGGCGGACAAGCGGACGTTTTCGACGTGGGTGGCGGAATCGTTCATGGGCAAAAGCTGGGGAATATTCCGGCGGACACAAGCCCCGCGCGGATCGCGGAAAGTCCTTTCGTTCCCTGGCCCGGGCGTTAGTTTGGTGGGAGTGCGCAACGTTGATGCTGTCGGGGCCGAGCCGGGATCGCCTGTTGCTCCCGTGGGCGGGAGCGCGGCGATCGTGGGCGGCCGCGCGCTGCCGTGGATCGCCGCCGGCATCGTTCTGGGCGCACTCCTGCTGGTGGCGACGAATGGGACCTGGTGGTCGCGCGCCCAGGCGAGGTTGCCTTGGATGCTACAGCCGATCTTTCACGACTGGCACGTCGTCCGGGCGGGACTGGAGACCTATGCCGCGGGCGCGGACCCGCTGGCCATGACCGGGCATCCGTATAATTATCCCCGCGCTGTCCTCCAGGCATCCTGGTTTGGCGGGCAGTACCTTTCGCCCGTGCTGGCGGGTCTGGGCTTGGCCGCCGCCGGTCTGGGGGCGCTCGCATTTGCGCTGGGTCGCAGTGGTTGGCTGACGGCCGCGCTGGCCGCGGGCCTGATGTTTTCCCCGCCGGTGCTGCTGCTGTTTGAACGCGGCAACCTGGATGCCTTGGTGCTGTTTCAGGTGGTGACCGGCCTGTTCCTCCTGGTGCCGGGCCGGCAACCGTGGATTCAAGCTGGCGGGGTGCTCCTGCTGCTGGCCTCGTCGCTTGTGAAGCTGTATCCGGCCGTCTTGCTGGCTGCGGGTGTTCTTTACTGGTCCGGTCACCGCCGCCGCTGGCACTTGGCAGCGCTGGTCGGTTTTCTTGCGCTTGCCTTGTGGCAACAGGACGAACTGGCCCTGATCTTTCGGAAGACCGGTCGGGGAGTTGAAACGAGTTATGGCTGGGCAGTGGCTGGCTCGCGACTGGGCGTCGATCACACGATCGCACCGGAAATGGTCGGGGTCGTCCTGCGCCTGAGCAACGGGATCAGCTTCGCGGTGCTGGCCGTGGCCGCGCTGATCGGCTGGAGACTGCGGACGCGATTGGGTGGCTGGTCCATGGATCCGCTGGATCGGGGGCTTTTCTGGGCGGGTGCCGTGCTCTATGTCGCCACCTTTGCCATCGGGTCCAACTGGTCCTATCGTCTCGTTTTCCTCCTGCTGTGCCTGCCGGGCTTGGTGGCCGCCGTGCGCGGCCGCGGCTGGAAGTTGTGGGGCGGCTTGGGGCTGGTCCTGTTGGTCGGGACCATGCTTGTTCCCTTTGAGTCCACGCCGACGACGTTTTATCTCGTCCAAGCGACCGAATGGTTGCTCGCGGGATGGCTGACGGTCGGCGCGGTGGCGGTGTTGGCAGATCGCCAAGCAGCGCGGTACTGAACCGGATGGTCGCCTCCTCACTGGACAAACCGGAAGGGTCCGGAGAATCTGCGGCCATGTGGAAGCGCGTTTCTCGTTTCATCCGTGCCGTGGGTGTACCCGCCGGTCTCGGCCTGCTGGGTGCGGTGCTGGCCGGCGGAGCGCCGGTGTCCGCGGAGCCGGCGCAGAGCTTGCCGTTTGCCGCCCTGACGGGCGGAGCAGCGGGAGGGGAAGACGGTCGCGAAGCGGCGAATCGTGTGGCGATGTTGAGCAACGGCTATGATGCCCTGTTGCTGCGGGTGCATCTGATTCGGCAGGCGCGGAAATCGATCGACGTGCAGACCTTCATCTGGACCAACGACGAGGTTGGGCGCCTGATCATCCATGAGTTGCTGGCGGCGGCGCAACGGGGCGTGCAGGTGCGGATCATCGCAGACCACCTGTTCTCCGACCAGGACCCCGAGATCGTCGCCTTTCTCGCGACGGCGGATCCGCATTTCGAGCTGAAGCACTACCGGCCGGCCATGTCCCGCCTGAAACCCTCGCGGCTGCAGCTGCTCATGGCCGGACTCATCTCGTTTCGCGGCGTGAACCAGCGCATGCACAACAAGATCATGCTGTTTGACGACGCCGTGCTGGTCACCGGCGGGCGCAACATCGAGAACACCTATTTCGATCACTCGACCGGCCTAAACTACCGGGATCGCGACGTGGTGGCC
>JBDKHE010000429.1:0-3533 GCA_039797805.1 Verrucomicrobiota bacterium | reverse complement strand
GGAAATATCTTTCTGGCCAAGAACTGGGAAGACCTCGATTGATCCGTCCATGACGTCGCTCTGCACTGGACGCGATGCCCGTGGCTGCTATCAGATCAACCCACTCTCATGGCAAAATGGTTGTTGGTGGATGGATTCAACATGGCATTCCGGGCGTTCTACGGGATGCCGGAATTGACGCGCACGGACGGTTTCCCGACCGGCGCGCTCCATGGCTGGGTCAAGACGATGTGGCGGTTGCAGGACCAGGAGAAGCCCGACGGCATGCTGGTCTTTTTCGATCTCGGCGGATCGCAGGACCGCCTCGCCTTGCACCCTGAGTACAAGGCCCAGCGCAAGGAGACGCCCGAGCCACTGGAAAAGCAGATTCCCGTCATCAAGGACCTGACCCGCGCGATGGGCCTCGTCGGTGTGGAATTGGACGGGGTGGAGTCTGACGATCTGCTGGCCGCGCAGGCCCGCATGCTCGCCAACGCCGGTCACGAGGTGCTGATTGTGAGTGCGGACAAGGATTTCGCCCAATGTGTGGATGACCGGATCAAGATGTTGCAGCCCCCGCCCACGGCGAATCCCAAGCTGGGCTGGCGCGTCTTGGACGCCGCCGGGGTTAAGGAAAAATTTGGCGTCCCGCCCTCGCAGATCGCCGAGTATCTCGCGCTCATTGGCGACACCTCGGACAATATTCCGGGGATCAACGGCGTTGGCCCCAAGACGGCGGCGAAATGGTTTGAGGAATTCAAATCGCTGGAGGGCATCATTGCCGGCGCCGCGGGGCTCAAACCGGAACGCTTCCGCGATGCGGTGGCGACGCACGCCGACCGGTTGCGAATGAACCTGAAGCTGACGACGCTGCGCACGACATCTCCCCTGCCCCACGTCGGCCCTGCCGAACCGCAGGTGGTGAAATTGTTCCAGCTGCTGGAAACCCTCGAGATGAAATCGTCCCTGGCTGAAGCGCGGACACGCTACATCGGGCAAACAGAATTATTCTGAACCGAAGCGGCTCAGGCGGCCGGCGGCTCGAAGATGTAGCCGATGCCGTGCACCGTCTTGAAGCAGTCCAGGGAGATGCCGTTCTTGTCGAAGGCGGCGCGGACCTTGACGATGTATTGGTCGAGGGAACGGCTGCGGATGTCGGCATGGATACCCCAGACGGAGTGGATCAGTTCCTTGCGGGTGATCACGATGTTCCGGTGGGTGTGCAGGTAGGCGAGGATGCCCAGTTCCTTGCGGCCGGTCTTGAAGATGGTGCCGTTGGGGAATTCGATTTCGAGCCGGTCGGGGTGGATCTTGGTGCCGAGGAACTCAAAGGGGCCATCGATCGTGCGAAGATTCTTGGTGACGTTGAAATCGGCCTGACCCTCACTCCGGCGCAAGACGGCCCGGATGCGCGCGATGAGTTCGGTGTAGCTGAACGGCTTGGTGATGTAATCATCGCCGCCGAGATTGAGTCCCTGAATCTTGGATTCGTCGTGGGAGTTGGCGGTGAGGAAAATGACCGGCGTGTTGATGTCCTCGGACTTGAAGGTCTTGATCAATTCGAAGCCGGAGCCGTCGGGCAGGTTGACATCGAGCAAAATGAGGTTCGCGAAATTATTCTGAAGGAAACGCAGCGCGGGTGCACAACGCTGATACGTTTGCACGTTCATGCCGGCCTCTTCCAGATGCTGGGCAATCAACTGGGCGAGTTCGACTTCGTCTTCCACGACAACGATCAAAGGGCGGGGTTCGGCACACATAGTCTTGAGTGGTTGGGTAACGAGACAGATGCCTTTTTACAATTCACAGGGCGTTTGTCAAAGCCTAGTTATGGGTATTTACAGACTGAGATTACTTGTCATTCCGCGGTTACCGACCTTCGCTGCCCCCATGAAGGTGACACTTGGATTGCTACAACACGCCTGCACCGGCCGCCCGGCTGACAATCTCCGCAAGACCTTGGCGCTGACCGAGCAGGCGGCAAAACGCGGTGCCAAGATCATCTGCACCCAGGAATTGTTTCGCTCCCAGTATTTCTGCCAGAGCGAGGATCATGAGAACTTCAAGCTGGCGGAGTCGATCCCGGGACCGAGCACCCGGGCGTTCCAGCAACTGGCGCGAAAGCACAAGGTCGTGATCGTCGCCTCCCTGTTCGAAAAGCGTGCCGGCGGTCTCTACCACAATACCGCGGTGATCATCGATGCCGACGGGAAGCTGCTGGGGATTTATCGGAAAATGCACATTCCGGACGACCCGCTCTACTACGAGAAATTCTATTTCACGCCGGGAGACACGGGCTTCCGGGCCTGGCAGACGAAATATGGCAAGATCGGTGTGCTGATTTGCTGGGACCAGTGGTACCCGGAAGGCGCGCGGCTCACGGCGCTGCAGGGTGCGGAGGTATTGTTCTACCCGACGGCCATCGGCTGGCATCCTCAGGAGAAAAAGAAGCACGGCGTCAACCAGCACGGTGCCTGGGAAACCATCCAGCGGTCGCACGGCGTGGCCAACGGTTGCTTCGTGGCCGTGACCAACCGCATCGGATTGGAGCAACCTGTGGGCGGCGACGGCATCGAGTTCTGGGGGCAAAGTTTTGTTTCCGGCACGAGCGGTGAGATTCTCGCCAAGGCGTCCACGAACAAGGAGGAGATCCTGCTCGTTCCGGTGGATCTGGGCAGCGTCGACACCACGAGAACCCATTGGCCATTCCTGCGCGACCGCCGGATCGATGCCTATGGGGACATCACGAAACGCTACATCGACTGAGGGTGGGGCGCTTGCCCTTTAGTACCCCGGCTGCTGTTTCCGCTACTCCGCGAATCACGACTGCGATCAAGATGTCCCAATCTTCCTCAACGCCAACCCCTGCCGCGCTTGGCTTTCGGATGCCGGCCGAATGGGAACCGCCGGCGGCCATCTGGCTGTCCTGGCCGCACAACCATGCGACCTGGCCCAGGCAGTTCAGGCCGATCCCGTATGTGTTCGCCGAGATCGTGCGGCAGATCAGCCGGTTTCAGGCCGTGCGTATCAATTGTGCCAAGCTGCTGCAGCCCCGGGCGAAGCGTCTCTGCGCCGCCGCCGGGGCCACCATGACCAGGGTGGAATTCTACAATCATCCGACCAACGACGCGTGGTGCCGTGACCATGGGCCGATTTTTGTGAAGCACGACACGACGGGCGAGGTGGCAGTCACCGACTGGGTGCACAATGCCTGGGGCGGCAAATATCCTCCCTACGACCTCGACAACGAAATCCCGCCCAGCGTGGCACGGGCGCTGAAACTCCGCCGTTTCGAGAACAACATGGTGCTCGAAGGCGGCTCGATCGACGTCAATGGATCAGGCCTGTTGCTTACCAGCGAGCAGTGTCTTCTGAACAAGAATCGCAACCCGCATCTGTCGCGGGGGCAGATCGAGGACAACTTGAGGGAGTATCTGGGCGTGAAACATATCCAGTGGATGGGCGAGGGGATTGTCGGCGACGACACCGACGGGCACATCGACGACATCACCCGTTTCTTCAAGACCGATGGCTTCATCACCTGCGTCGAGACC
>JBDKHE010000428.1:0-4101 GCA_039797805.1 Verrucomicrobiota bacterium | reverse complement strand
GGGCAGCGGGTTGACACTCCCCATTCCTTTCTCAGGGGGCCTACCGAGTGGACGGAACACGCCCGAGGCTGGTTCGCTGCCGTTCGAAGCCAAAGTCCGGGTTGCCTGACTCCGTCAATCCGGACCTGTTCTCTCCGTCCCTTCAATCCAAGGAGCCTCGACTCCCTTCGTTTTAGAAATCCTGCAGCTTGTCTTCCCGTGCGCCGCGACGGGGTTCGATGCGTTCCAGCACCTCGCCCAGCAGGTAGATCGATCCCGTGATCACGACGGTGTCACCGGGTTCGCCCAAGGTGCAGGTTTTGGCATCGGGGAAAATGCGCTCCAATGAGTCTTCGCGCACGAGGGCGTGCCGGTCCGGCGGGATCAGGGCGAGCATTTCGTCAAACGTCGTCGCCCGCGATTGGTGCGGCGTCACAAGCGACACCGCCTGCGCGTGCCGCAGCAACACCTCCAGGAGGGCGCGAGCCCGAAATTCCCCGAGCACACCCGCGACCATGTAGGGTTGTCGGCCCGTGGTTGCGACCAGGTCCACGAGGTTCTTCTCCAGCATCACGGCGCCCTCGGGATTGTGCGAGGCATCGAGAATGAGGCGCCGACCGCCGACCGTCAGCCGCTGCCAGCGTCCGGGCCAGTCGACGGACTGCAGGGCTTGGCTGATTACCTCGTCCGAAGGACGCAGGGACGCCGGCAGCTGCCGCACCGCCAGCGTCGCCGTGGCGGCGTTCCACCGCTGGTAATCGCCTTCCAGATTCGTCAGCGGGTAGCCCGTCAGGGCTTCGCCATAGGCCTCCTGCACCGAAACTACCGGGGACCCTCTGGTCGCCGCCACCTCGCGGATGACCGCTTCGGCGACGGCCGGCATGCGGCCGATCACCACGGGGCGACCGGGCTTGATGATGCCGGCCTTTTCCCGGGCGATCAGATCGATGGAACCGCCGAGCTCGGCGATGTGATCGAGACCGATGGACGTGATCACGCTGACTTCCGGCTGCACGACATTCGTGGCGTCGAGCCGGCCGCCCATGCCCGTTTCAATCACGGCCACCTCCACTTTGCGCCGCTGAAACTGCAGGAAGGCCATCGCGGTCATGAATTCGAAAAACGTGGCGTGCTCGTCCGCCGCGAAGCGCGCGGCCTCCTCGGCCACGGGTCGCAGCTCGTTCGCGTAGGCGACGATTTCGCGCTCGGACAACAACTCCCGGTTCACCTGCACGCGTTCGCCGAGTTTCACCAGGTGCGGCGAGGTGTAGAGTCCGGTCCGCAAGCCGCCCGCGCGCAGGATGGACTCGATCATGGCCGACACCGAGCCTTTGCCATTGGTGCCGGCCACATGCATGACCGGATAGTGCCTCTCGGGATGATTCAGGGCCGCGGACAGCCGCTGCATCCGGTCGATGCCAAATTTTAGCCCGCCCGCCTTCAACGCGTAGAGGTACTCCGTGACCGCCGCATAGTCGCCGAGCGGGTTCATCGCCGGGGCGGCGGTGCGCGGGGTTGGGGTCATGAGGGACCGTTAAGGCTGGCTCAGCCGCAATCGTGGACGGGAGCTGCCCGCGCGCTCATTCACCCGCCGCCACGCTTGACGGGAACGGGGAGGCGGTCGCCACCTTGTGCGCCACGTATTTGTGCGTGTGCAAGGCCTGCAGGATGCTCGTGAGGCGGTCCTTCATCTCGAGGCGGTGGACGATCTGGTCAATCAACCCGTGCTTGAGGAGAAACTCCGCGGTCTGGAAGCCCGCTGGCAGCGTCTGCTTGGTGGTTTCCTTGATGACGCGCGCGCCCGCAAAGCCGATCAACGCACCGGGCTCGGCGATGATGACGTCACCCAGGGTCGCAAAGCTGGCGGTCACGCCGCCAGTCGTCGGATAGGTCAGGATCGAGATGTAGGGCAACCCGGCCTCGGCCAGCCGGCCCAGCGCGGCGCTGGTCTTGGCCATCTGCATCAGGCTGAAGATGCCTTCCTGCATCCGGGCGCCACCCGAGGAGCTCACGATGATGCAGGGAATCTTCTTCTTGAGCGCACGCTCGATGGCACGGGTGATCTTCTCACCCACCGCGGCACCCATGGCGCCTCCGCAGAAACGAAAATCCATCACCGCCAGGGAAACGGCGATGCCGTTGATCTTGCCCACGCCGCAGAGCACGGCCTCGGTCAGGCCGCTTTCCTTCTCGTAGCGCTTGATCCGGTCGGGATAGGCGGCGGAATCCACGAACTTCAGCGGATCGGCCGACTTCACGCCGGCATCCAGTTCCTCGAAGGACCCTTCGTCCACCATGCCCGCAATACGGGCACGACACCCGATCGGGAAATGGTAGCCGCTCTTCGGCACCACCATGAGGTTGGCCTCAAGGTCCTTGTTGAACACGATCTCCCCGGACACGGGGCATTTGGTCCACAGGCCCTCGGTATTGACCTTCTTCTTGGTGGTTTTGGGACCGGCCGCCTTGGCCTGCGGCGTATTGGGTTTTGAAAAATGTGACATGACAGAATGGTTCAGCCGTGACCGAAAGTGACGACGTCGAGGCTCAACACACCGCTGCGCCGAAGCGCTGCGGCGCAGGAATTGAGAGTGGAGCCCGTTGTAAAAACATCATCGACGATTAGGTAACGCAGGGCGGGATTAATGGTGCCACCGGGGGCCAAGGCAAAGGCATTTTTCAGGTTCTCCTGCCGCGTCTCCCGATCGTAGTGGGTCTGCGACTCGGTATCCACGACGCGCACCAGCAATTCGTTCACTTCTGCCTGCCCTTCCGCCGCTTGCACGCAGCACTCCGCCAGCAAATGGCTCTGGTTGTAGCCGCGTTCCCGGCGCTTGCGCGGATGCAGGGGCACGGGCACCAGCACGGCTCCCCGCACCCAGTCCACATACCCCGGAGTGGCCCGCATGATGACGACGATATCCTCCAACACCTGCAGGCTCTGATGATATTTCAGGGCATGCACCAGCGAGCGCCCGGCGCCCTGCAACAATATCGCCGTCCGTCCCTCTCCAAACCGTGGCACCAGGGCCTCACAATGCAGACACAGGCGGTTCTCTTCCAATTCACCAAAATACGGATGACCGCAGGTCGGACAGTGGGGCGAGCGGACGATCTGCACCAGCCGCACGCACCGGGGACAAAGGTGACGACAACTCCCCTCCTCCACCGTCCCGCCGCAATGTACACAGACCCGCGGGAAAACCACGTCGAGCTTGTCGCGCCAAAGCTGTACGAGGTGCGAATGCATTGTCCCAACCTAACGCGGTTGCCGCTGGCTGCCTTCCGCAAATACCACCTAAAAACGAGCCCTTCACCGGAGTGAATCGGAGCGCCATCCGCCCCCACTATCCGCGATCAATAAAGCACCTTCACCATGAACAAGCCCTGCGGGGGTGCCGTGACCACCGCGGGGATGCGCTGCCGGTTCTTCAACAACCGGGCTATCTCGTCCGGCGTGAGCTTGCCGAGGCCGACGTTCACCAAAGCTCCGGTGAGACTGCGCACCATCTTGTAGAGGAATCCATCCGCCTCGAAGGTGAAGGTCACCCGCTGACCGCGGCGTTTCACGTCGAGCCGGCGCAAATCGCGGACCGTCGTCTCGTAAGTCCGGTCGTTCTCCCCGGAAAAGGCCCAGAAGTCGTGCTTGCCGCGCAGCACCTTGGCCGCCGCCAGCACCGCCGGCCAGTCGAGTTCGCGATTCAGCGACCAACAATAATTCACCTCGAAAGGGTCGGCCTCGCCGAGGTGCACGTGGTAACGGTACACCTTGCCCTTGGCATCAAACCGCGCATGGAAATCGGGCCGCACCCGCCGCATCGTCTTGAGCCGGATGCTGCGGGGCAACCCGGTCTGGAGCGCCTTGCGCAGCTTGTCCGCCCCGTGCGTCCAGGCGGCGTCAAAATGAAAGACCTGGGCATGCGCATGCACGCCGGAGTCGGTGCGCCCGCTGCCCTCGATGCGGATCTGCCGGTCAAAGATATGCCGCAGGTTCTTCTCGATCAGGTCCTGGATCGTCTTCCCCCCTTCCTGACTCTGCCAGCCATGAAACGCCGTGCCATCATAAGCGACGACGCACTTCCAGCGGGAAGGCTTGGACTGTTTGACCACGGATTTCACAGT
>JBDKHE010000427.1:0-2995 GCA_039797805.1 Verrucomicrobiota bacterium | reverse complement strand
TCGCATCAAACTTCTTCTGCAACGCCTTGAGGATCACCTCACCCTTGATCATTTTTCGAGGTGCCGTCTTCTCCTTCACCGGAGCCGTCGCATTCATGCCGGGCACTCCGTCCTTGTCGGGGGCCTTGGTCTCGCTGGTCCCGGGCAAGGCGTCCGCCGCACCACTCTCTGCCCGGAGCATCGGTGAGAACAGAAACAGGCTGAGCGCCAGCGCTCCCGAACCAATGCACCGCATGAGGAAAACGGCTTTCATCGTCCGCATAACCTACGCGTTTTCAGCCAAGCGGGTCAAGAGGGCGGTCAACCGCTCCAACAGCATTACGGGGCCGGAGCGATCACGGGCGGCCCGAGTGATCCCGCACGAAAAAGGGGCGACTGCGGGTTAGACCCCATGGTGACGGTAATTGGATTTCAATATCTTGGCTCCATGCCCCTTCTCAATGTTGTCCTTACGCTGATCGTCGTCGGTGTCGTCCTTTGGCTGATCAATGCCTACATCCCGATGCAGTCGACGATCAAAAAGATCCTCAATGCCGTCGTCGTGATCGTGGTCGTCCTCTGGCTGCTTTACGCTTTCGGGGTCATCAACAACTCCGGCGATATCCACCTCCCACAGGTGAAGTGAGGCCAGGTCCCGGGAAACGCATCGCCGACGCCATTGCGCCGCCGGTGGGATCCCCGGCATGCAGGCCGACCATACGCCATCCCTCCCGGTGACCGGCTGTTTGCCGGTTGGCAAAGCCTCTGGTGGGCGGACACCAAAACCTCGGGCTGACGTCTTCAGCCCCGACTTGTCCACCGTCCCTCTGCGCACATTCGCGCAACCGTTGGTCCCGCGGCAAGAGCCCGGTCTACGGCGCGAGCGCCGGCACCGGTTGCCCGGCCGGTCGGCCGGGCGCGCGAGCCAGGTTGCCGGTCGCGATGTAGATGACCATCGCCCCGAGGATAAAGACCGCCGCCACCCAGAAGAACGGGCTGCGGTGAATCCGTTTCCACGCGGGCTGCCGCGAATGATGATCAACGAGGTGGGGACCGCCGCCGCGGGGCGGAAAGGGAAGGCTCATGACAAGAGTGACACCGATGACCGGCCGGGGTAACCGGAAATATCGCCGAGCGGACCAGAACTCCCGCGGACTGGCCTCGGGAGAGGATCCATTCTTGCGGCAGGCCCGGGCCGCAGAGGTTCTCCGCACTGTGGCACGGAATCAGCTCCCGGGAAACGCCCCGCCCCCATGAAGATCCTCGCCGTTTCCGACCTGCACTTCGGACTGACCCAATATGACTGGGTGGTTCAGCAGGCCGCGGCCTATGACTTGGTGATCATCGCCGGCGATCTCCTCGACCTTGGCGGCCACCTCGACCTCGATTCCCAGATCACGATCGTGGTGAAATACCTCCGGACGATCAGCGCCAAGACCCGCCTGCTGGTCTGCTCGGGCAATCACGACGGCGATGAAAAGAACGAGGCCCAGGAATTCATTGCCCGTTGGTTGCAGCGGGTCCGGGCCTCCGGTCTCACCGTTGACGGTGCGGGCATGACCCACGGCGGCGCACGCCTGTCCGTTTGCCCATGGTGGGATGGCCCGGCCTCCCGCGGCACGATGCAACAATTCCTGCGCAACGAGTCAGCCGATCGGGCGGACACCTGGCTGTGGGTGCACCACGCCCCGCCGGACGGCTACGGGGTCAGCTGGACCGGCAGCCAGCACGCCGGCGATGCCTTCCTGGTGGACATCATCAAGGAGCTCGGTCCCGACTTCGTCTTTTCCGGCCACATCCACAATTCCCCCTTTCGCAAGGGCGGCGCGTGGGCTTCGCGGGTTGGCCGCACCTGGACCTTCAATGCCGGTCGTCAGCTGGGCTCACCGCCCTCTTTTATCGAGCTCGATCTGGCGCAACGGACCGCGCGCTGGGTTTCCCAGGCCGGGGACGAGCGGATCCATCTGGACGCTCCCCTGCCCGCCTAGTCGCCGGCCGAGCGCCGCGGGATGGCGCGCGGGTGTTTGTGGATCAGCGTGTCGAGCACCTCGTCAATCATGCCCAGATGATCAGCCCGGTCCTTGAACTGGTTCTTGATGTCCACCAGGTATCGGCTCAGCGCATCAACCCGGCGCGCCAGGATAATCGCGACATGCAGGGAAACCTCCGGATGTTGCCGGAAAAAGCCCGCCGGATCATCGACCTCACGGAAAACCGACGGAGTCGTGGTGCGCACCGTGGCCATCGGGAGACTTTGCAGCAAGAAGGCCATATCCCCAAAGACCGCCCCGGCATCGTAGACCTCGGAGATCAACGTGCCGCCTTTGATCACTTCCACCTCGCCGCTTTCGAGGAAGAAGATCTTCCGGATCGGCGCAGCTTCCTCGATTAGGACATGACCGGCAGGCAACGAAAGGCGGGGCAGGGTTTGAAGGATGGCGAGGTCCATAAAGCAGGGGTCGGGCGAAAGGAGCAGGTTCCGAGCCGACTCCCGACCGAACTCGCCGACGCACTCCCGTCGGCGGCCGTGACGCCTCGGTACCCCTTTTGCGGCGCAAGCCGCCCCCCAACGAAGGCGGGGGCGCCCCACAACGTCCTGGTCCCACCTCGATCGCCTCCATGACGGGCGCAACCGACCGTACCAAGGAGTTCCGATATTAATAGTCCGCCGGGGAGCGTTACCTATTCGCTCAGGCCGGGTCCCATGGGTAGGAACCAGCGGCCGATCTCCTGATTGGCTGCTGGCGGAAGCATCTTCCCACCTCAATCCTATCGCTCATGAAATCCCTCAAGACTCCTGCCACCCTCCTGTTCACCGCCAGCCTGACCCTGCTGACTTTCACCGCCTGCTCCAAAACCGAACGCGAGACCGTCGCCGACAAAACGAAGGTCGCCTATCAGGACACCAAGGAGGTTGTGAAGGATGTCGCCAAGAGCACCAAGGACGCCGTGGTGCAGGGCTGGGATAACCTCAAGTCCTTCACCTTCGAAAAGCGCGACGCCTTTACCGCTGAGG
>JBDKHE010000426.1:0-3564 GCA_039797805.1 Verrucomicrobiota bacterium | reverse complement strand
TGCACCGCCCGGGACACCGCGGCCGCCACGCCGGAGCCGATCAGCAAAATGATCAACGCGGTAAAGAACTGCGGCACCAGCAGGACGGCCCGCTCCAGCAACCGGGAGAGCATCGAGAGCTTCCAGATGTCCACGGCGCTGTCCAAGAAGATCACGAAGATCATCACGCCAAAGAGGGTGCCGACCATCTCAAAGAGCGAGTGGCGCACATCGCCCTTCTCGAAGGCCCGGCCCCAGCCCAGGCGCGAGGCCACGCGATCAAGGCGCAGCAAAATCAGCAGGCGGACCACGATCTTGTTGCCCACCCAGCCAACCACGAGTCCCAGCAAAAGGACCAGCAGCCCGGCCACCAAGGTGGGCAGGTAACCCACGAGACTGGCGAAGAGGTCACGAACGGATTCAAGGGGCATGTCTTTCATGATGAATAGGGGTCAGGACCACCAGCGTTTCGGTTCAGTGGCCATCTCGTACACGGTCAGCACCGGACGACTGGTGCGGTCGGCGAGTTCCAGGGGCGGGGCATAGCCGAGCAATTGTTCCAACATGCCGGCCTCGGTGCCGCCGACCACAATCACGTCGGCGCCCTCCGAGTGGCGCAACAGGCCCGAGACAATATCACCGGCCTGCACGACCTGCTGGCCAGTGGGCGGACAGTGTTCACCGAGATCCTGCGCCATCTCCTCGCGGGCGGCGGCGATCCGCTCGGGACCGGCATCGAAGGGCAGCACATGGACAGCGTGGATGTTCGTGGTGCCGAGTCCGCCAAACGCGGTGGCCAGGTCCGCCGTCAGCTCGGAATTGGGCCCGCGTTCGAAAGCCAGGAGCACGGTCTCGATCTTCTTCGGCCACTGTTCCGCGGTCACGACCACGACCTGAACAGGGACCTCGCGCACCACCCGGTCGACAATCGTGGCGGCGAACCGGCCGAGGACGCCCACCCGGCGCGGCCGGCCCATGACGATCAGGTTGCAGCTCTCCTCCTGGGCGGTCTCGGAGATGCCGTAGGAGATGCGGTGGGAAATCTTCACGACGACCTTCACCGGCATGCCCTCGGCCCGCAGTTCGGCGGCCAGACTATCGAGCATGTCCTTGACCTCACGGGCGCGGCCCACGCCCTGGGCCAGCAGGTCCCGATCAGGCACCTCAACCACCGAGAGAATGATGAGCTCGCCATCGTAGTGCCGGGCCACATTCGCGGCCGCTTGCAAGGTGGTGGCGGCATGGTTCGCATGACCGATGCACGTCAGGATGCGGTACTCCCGCCGCTCGGCCGCCTCCCGGCGGGCAACCAGCTGGGCGAAGGCCCGGTCCCGCTTGCGCGAGTAGGTGTAGAACACCACGAGCCCGAGACCGATCCACACCGCGGCACTCGCCCAAGCCTGCGGGCTGTAGAAGAAGAGGAACACGGCGAGCGCCAGCTGCAGCAGAATGCCCAGCACCGGAATGAGCGGGACGAGCGGCACCCGGAACCCGCGGATCAGCTCGGGCTGCTTCTTGCGCAGGGTGATCAGCGCGGCCTGCACCTGGATGAAGAGGAGCAGGAACATGATGTTGGCTGCGCTCGCGACGACCTCGATCGGCAGGGACACGGCGATCAGCGCGCTCAACACGCCCGAGACCAGAATCGACCAGTGCGGCGTCTTGCGCTTGGGGTGGATGCTGCCGAGCCAAGCCGGCAGATTGCGGTCGCGGCCCATGGCGAAGGACACCCGTGAGGAGGAATAGATCGTGGCGTTCAGCGCGCTGACCGTGGAGAACAGGCCGCCGATCAGGAGCAGAATCCCGCCTCCCTTGAAGAACGTCTTCGCCACGTCAACCAGGGCGGTTTCCTTCAACCGGCCCAGGTACTGCCAGCTGGGTTCGCCCGCCGGAGCCACCGCGCCCAGGGCGACAAACGCTACCAACAGGTAGATCGGCACGACGATGGCCAGGGAGAGAAAGATGGCCTTCGGCACGTTCTTCTCGGGTTCGCGCACCTCCTCGCTGCACTGGGCAATGATCTCATAGCCCTCAAAGGCGATGAAGGTGAGCCCCATCGCGATGAACACGTGGCCGAAGCCGTTCGGCATGAAGTCGACCGTGAAAGTTTCCTGCCAGTCGGGCCGGTGCAACGTGGCCCAGATGCCGAAGCCGACGAACACGGCCAGCAGAACGATCTTGGCCATCGTCACAAAGTTGCCCGCACTGCCCGCCTCCGAGGCGCCCCGGTAGTTGATGAAGGAAAAAAGCGCCACTACACCGAGCGCCAGCCACTGCTCCAACGGCAGCAGCGGCAGCGTCAGATGCTCGAGTCCCAGCAACGGCAGGCATTCCTTCCCATAGGCGCCGAAGCCCAGGGCGTAGAGCGAGCAGGCCACGATGTATGCGAACCACGACATCCAGCCGCTCATGAAGCCGTGGGGATCCTTCAGGCCGGTCTTCACGTAGAGATAGCCGCCGCCCGCACTGTGAAACGCCGAGCCAAGCTCGGCATAGGCGGCCGCGGCAAACAGCGTGACGATGCCGTTGAGCAAGAAGACCAGCAGCAGCGCCGGCCCAGCCACGCCGGCGGCGATACCCGTCAGCACGAAAATGCCGGCGCCGATCATCGCCCCGACACCGATCATGGTGATATCGATCAGCCGCATTTCGCGGCTCAGGCGGACTTCGGATGAGTGTGAAGGCACGGGAGGTAAGGAGATTGCAGCTTACGACACCAACGGGCGTTCGCAGGGGCGGGGAACGCGTAGAGGTTACAATGCCCACCCGGCCGGTCGCAACGTTGAATCTCGCTGGAGATCAGTGACCGGTCCCGCCGGTCTCACCGCCATCCTTGGCCAGACGCTCGGCCGGCAGCGCAAGTATGGCAATCAGCGTGACCAAGAGTCCTGTGATCAGCAGCCAGGTCGCCATCTTCGGAGATCCCGCGGTCAGGAGGGAATTGGCCGCCAGTGCCACCAAGGTGAAATTCGGACAGAGCAGGAGATACGCATTCGTGTCGCCGCCGGTGGGCGCCACGTAGCGGTGCAAGAGGTGCCGGTACGCGATGATCAGGGCCGCGGCGGCCAGGGCAATTGCCGCCGTCCGCGAATACAGCGCGGCCAGCGGCAGCTGTGTGCCCAGTGCGGTGAAAAACAACGGAATCAGAAAACGATGGCTGATCGGGGCCATGTAGTCCTCCAGATTCCGGCCGTCATGCCGCACCCGGCTGGAAAAGAGACCGAGGAAAAATGCGGTCTTGGGCCCGGACAAACCCAAGCGTTCCCCGACCGCGCAGACTCCCAGCACGAGGAGTGCGACCAGGTGAAGACGCCAGTGCGTCGTGCGCTCCAGCACGCTTTGCAGCAGCTTGGACACCTGTACCGCCATCCGGCTGCAGGCGTAGACCACGAGGGCCATCCCGGTGAGCTTCAGGCCGAAGAGCCAGGTTGGCGCCCGGCCCAGCACGGCGGTTTCCACCGCCAGCAGAACGACCGCGAGCATTTCCAGCAGCACCATGACCTGGAGCACAAACGGCCGCGCCTTCGCATCCAGGCCCGGGTACTTCTTCCACGCCCCGTGGGTCATGCCCACCGAACAGGCGCT
>JBDKHE010000425.1:0-5104 GCA_039797805.1 Verrucomicrobiota bacterium | reverse complement strand
GCCCGCCCGGCGGCGGTCAGTTCAACCTTGCGGCGGGTGCGATTCAGCAGATCCACGCCCATCTCCCGCTCCAGCTGGCTGATGCTCCGCGACAAGGCCGGCTGCGCCACCGCGAGCGACTCCGCCGCCTTGCGATAATGGAGCTGCCGCGCCACCTCGCGAAAGTAGACGAGGTGCCGGAGCTCAAAGGGATACTGATACTCGCGAGGCATCACAGAGCACCAAACAAGTATTTCTGGTTATGGCAAGATTCTGCTAGGATGCTCGCACTCGGGGCTGGGTTTCGGGCTGACCGCTTTTGCCCTAGACCCCGCTTCCAAGATCCTAAACCCTCCCTTTCCCCATGCCACAATCCCTCTTCCAAAAAGTCTGGGACGCTCACACCGTCCGCAAGCTGGCCAACGGCCAGACCCAACTGCTCATCGGCACGCACCTGATCCACGAGGTCACCTCGCCTCAGGCCTTCGGCATGTTGCGCGACCTCGGCCTCCCGGTGCTCATGCCGCACCGCACCTTTGCGACGGTTGATCACATCATCCCGACGAACGAGCTCGTCGAACCCTACAAGGACGAGCTGGCGCAGGCCATGATGGACGAGGTGCGCAAGAACTGCGCGCAGTTCGGCATCACCTTCTTCGACCGCGCCACCGGCAAGCAGGGCATCGTGCACATCGTCGGTCCCGAGCAGGGCATCACGCAGCCCGGCACCACGATCGCCTGCGGCGACTCCCACACCTCCACCCACGGCGCGTTTGGCGCCATTGCCTTCGGCATCGGCACCAGCCAGGTGCGCGATGTGCTCGCCACGCAGACCATGGCCCTCGGCCAGCTCAAGGTCCGCCGCATCGAGGTGAACGGCAGGCTCCGCCCCGGCGTTTACGCCAAGGACGTCATTTTGCACATCATCCGCCAGCTCGGCGTCAACGGCGGCACCGGTTTCGCATACGAATACGCGGGCTCCACCTTCGACGGCTTCACGATGGAAGAGCGCATGACCGTCTGCAACATGTCCATCGAGGGCGGCGCCCGAGTCGGTTACGTCAATCCCGACGAGACCACCTTCGCCTACCTCAAGGACCGCCCCTACTCGCCCACCGGCGCCGCGTGGGACGCCGCCGTTGCCCGCTGGAAGTCCTTCGCCTCCGATCCCGGTGCCACGTATGATGACGTCGTCAAGATCGACGCCGCCACCATCGCGCCGACCGTCACCTGGGGCATCAATCCCGGCCAGGGCATCTCGATCGTCGAGAACATCCCCAGCCCGGAGACCGCCACCTCCGCCGACGACAAGGCCGGCATCATCGAGGCGCTCGCCTACATGAAGCTGCCCGCGGGCAAGCCGATCAAGGGCACCAAGATCGACGTCGCCTTCCTCGGTTCCTGCACCAACGGCCGTCTCTCCGATTTCCGCGAGGTCGCCAAATACATCAAGGGCCGCAAGGTGGCCGCCGGGGTCAAGGCCATCGCCGTTCCCGGCTCGCAGATCGTCGCCCTGCAGTGCGAAAAGGAAGGCATCGACAAGGTGCTCGCCGAGGCCGGTTTCGAGTGGCGCGCCGCCGGCTGCTCCATGTGCCTCGCGATGAACCCCGACAAGCTCATCGGCGACCAGCTCTGCGCCAGTTCCTCCAACCGCAACTTCAAGGGCCGCCAAGGCTCGCCCACCGGCCGCACCGTGCTCATGAGCCCGGTCATGGTCGCCGCCGCCGCCGTCACCGGCTCCGTCGCCGACGCCCGGGAGGTTTTCGCGGTCAACTGACCGCGCAATCCTTCCGTTGAAGCGGGAAGCTGAAGCTTAAGTTCCGCCCGGCGGAAACGCTCAACTTCCCCTCCGCCTCTTAAGCTTAAACTCTCAACTTAAACTAGTCCCATGGCCCTCGCTAAAATCACCTCCGTCACCGGTCGCGCCGTTCCCGTCGTCGGCAACGACATCGACACCGACCGCATCATTCCCGCCCGCTTCATGAAGTGCGTCACCTTTGATGGTCTCGGCGCCTACCTCTTCAACGACGTCCGCAACGACCCCAAGACCGGCGAGACGACCGATCATCCGCTCAACCAGCCGCGCTACCAGGGCGCCACCATCCTCCTTTCCGGCGCCAACTTCGGCTGCGGATCCTCCCGCGAGCACGCCCCGCAGGCCATCCAGAAATACGGCTTCAAGGCCATCATCGCCGAGAGCTATGCCGAGATCTTCTTCGGCAACAGCACCACGCTCGGCATGCCCTGCGTGACCGCCGCCCGCGAGGATATCGCGAAGATTGCCGCCGCGGTGGAAGCAAATCCCACGACCGAAGTCACAATCGACCTCGAGAAGCTCGAGGCCCGCTTCGGCGGCCAGACCGTGAAGATCACTCAGCGCGAGTCCGCCCGCGACGCCCTTGTCAACGGCCGCTGGGACGCCATCGGCGAACTCCTCGACGGCGTCCCTGCCGTGAAGGAAACCGCCAAGAAACTGCCCTACCTCGCCGCCTGATCTCTCGGCTGGGCAGGGTCGCCCATTCTGCACGATTCCCAAGGCGCGGCTTCCAAGCCGCGCCTTTTTTTCGCCACACCGATCGGCCTCTGCGGCCTATTGAGGATCGCACAATAGACTGACGGAAGAAGGAATAACTTTCACCCCATTCCCAACACACCCCGCCCCGCCGGGCACCCTTCTTCCTAGAGGGGATTTCGGGACCAGTTGATTGGGTCCCCTCTAGGAAGAGGGGTGGCGCGAAGCGTCGGGGTGTGTCGGACTGGTACGCGAGCCTGTTTAGGCGCCGGCAACACCTCGGGCGGCAACACGGACCTGCAATAGTGTTAGCCCAACTTCATGCTGGCCGATCGCGTCCTGGGCGGAAACCTTGGCGACCGGTCCCGGCTGTCTTACCCCCGGCCGAGTCCGACCCCACTTCGTCAGGTTGTTGCCCCGCTGCTCCGTCCGCCGGCGCATTGAGTATCGGCCTGACCACGTTCGCCACGCCGCCCCATGCCCCCCACTTCCGCGCCCCCGCCCGCCTCCCAGGAAGGACTGCGTAAGTCCGAATACATCGGCTACGCCTTGGGGGATACGGCCTCGAACCTTTTTTTCCAGACCTTCGGCCTTTTTCTCACCTACTACTACACCGACGTGTGGGGACTGGCACCGGCCGCGGTCGCCACCATGTTCTTGGTCACCCGTCTGGTCGATGCGGCCACGGATCCTCTGGTCGGTTTGATGGCTGACCGCACGCAAACCCGCTGGGGAAAATTTCGCCCCTACCTGCTCTGGTTTGCCATCCCTTACGGCATTGCGGGATACCTGCTGTTCGCGAGCCCCGACCTCAGCGCCTCGGGCAAGCTCTGGTATGCCTACATCACCTATGGCATCATGATGCTGGCCTACACCTTCATCAATGTGCCGTATTCGTCGCTGCTCGGGGTCATCAGCCCGTCGCCGCGCACGCGGACCCTCGCGTCGAGCTACCGTTTTGTCGGGGCCTTTGGCGGCGGCCTCCTCATCTCCCTGCTGGGCCGGCCGCTCGTGAAATGGCTCGGCGACGGCGCCGACGCGACCGGAAAGGTCGTGAACGAGCTGAAAGGATTCCAACTGACGATGCTGATCTTCGCCGTGCTCTCGGTCGTGATGTTTCTGATCTGTTTCGCCACCACCAAGGAACGGGTCACGGTTCCGCCCGGCCAGAAGAACCACGCCTGGGGCGAATTGAAGGAACTGGTGCGCAACTACCCGTGGGTGATGCTCCTGCTCTCCTCGGTCTTCTCCCTCACGTTCATCGGCCTGCGCAATGGCAGTGCCATCTACTATTTCAAGTACGTCGCCGGCTACGGCAACCAGCCGGTCCTTTTCGGACAGCTCGATCGCTTCACCGTGTTCATCTCCCTCGGGATGGCCTGCCAGATGCTCGGCGCCTACACCCTGAGCTTCTTCGCCCGCGTAGCCGACAAACGCGTGGTATCGGTGGCGCTCACCTCCGTGACGGCGATTTGCTGGGCGGCTTTCTATTTCATCCCCAAGGACAACTTCCCCCTGCAACTGGCCGTCCAAGCCCTCGGCACTTTCTGCATGGGGCCGGCGTCCGCCCTCGTCTGGGCGATGTATGCGGACGTTGCCGACTACGGGGAATGGAAATTTGGAAGGCGCTCCACGGGACTGGTCTATTCGGCGTCACTCTTCGCCATCAAGACGGGCACTGCGGTCGCCGGGTTGCTATTGCCGCTGGTCCTCGCAAGATATGGCTACGTTGCGAACGTCGTGCAGACCGCCACCTCCATCCTCGGCATCACGCTGACCTTTTCTTTGTTCCCCGCCCTCTTCGCGGTGATGAAAGGCATCTCGCTCTGGATTTACCCGCTCGGGAAGTTCCGGCTGGAGCAGATCGAGAAAGACCTCGTCGCCCGCCGGACCGCCAGCCTTTCCCCATGACCTCGATCCGCAATCCCATCTTGCCAGGATTCAATCCCGATCCCTCGATCCTCCGGGTCGGCGACGACTTCTACATCGCCACCTCCACATTCGAGTGGTTCCCGGGCGTGCAGATTCATCACTCACGCGATCTGGTGAACTGGCGGCTGCTGTGCCGTCCCCTCACCCGGCCCAGTCAGCTCAACATGCTCGGGGATCCCGACTCCTGCGGCATCTGGGCGCCGTGCCTCACCCATGCGGATGGCCGGTTCTGGCTGATCTACACCGATGTGAAACGCTACGGCCGCACCTCCGTCGGCGGGGCGAGCGGCGCCTCGCTGCGGGATTTCCACAACTACCTCGTCACGGCTGACCGGATCGACGGGGAATGGTCCGACCCGGTTTACATGAACAGCAGCGGCTTTGATCCGTCCCTCTTTCACGACGACGATGGGCGCAAGTGGTTCGTCAACCAGCTCTGGGACTTTCGCCCGGGCAACAACCGTTTCGCCGGCATCGTGCTGCAGGAATACTCGGTCGAGGAGCGGAAACTCATCGGCACGCGGAAAAACATCTTCACGGGAACGCCTCTCGGCTTCACCGAGGCGCCACATCTCTACAAACGCAACGGCTGGTATTACCTGATCACCGCCGAGGGCGGCACCGGCTGGGGGCATGCTGTTACGATGTGCCGCTCGCGCAACCTCGCCGGCCCCTACGAAC
>JBDKHE010000424.1:0-4308 GCA_039797805.1 Verrucomicrobiota bacterium | reverse complement strand
GTGGCGCCCCGGCTGGCTGACCAGAAGTCAAGCTGTCCTGCACATTCGTCCAAGTGGTGCCACCGTCCGTTGTAACGAATATCCCCGAAGCGGTGTCGCTGGGATTGAAGTAAGACCGGCCCGAGATTGCGTAGATCACAAATGTCCGGGCGGCCGCATCATACCCGGCGGCGTAGCTTGTCACCTGCCCGACTTCAGGCGGAGGACCAAGCGTGCGCCAGCGGCCGTTCTGTCGGATGGAGATTCCCTGGGCGTGGGTCACGTAAAGCGTGCGGTCGACTATGGGGGACGCCGGGTCAATGAACACGTTGAGTGCGGCCGCCGGGCAGTCGGCTGTCTTCATCCAGCGTGCCCCGCTATCATCCGACACATAGAGCTCGCCCTCATTCGCTGTCTGGACGGTCGCGTATAACCGGGCGGAATCCTGCGGGTCGATCGCAAAGGCCGTCACTCGGGGTCGAGTCTGCTCGTTTGTGACGATCGTTATGTCTGCGTGATCGCCGGTGGCCAAATAGGTGCGCACGGTCGCCGGGCTGGGATAAACGAGCACCCAGGTTCGGCCGCGGTCAGCGCTTCTATAGAGGCCTCCGGCGCGGGCATACACCACGTTTGGATCCAGCGGGTCGAACACGAACTGGCGGGTAATTTGCTGCAAGTTGACCATTCGCCAGGATTGGCCGCCGTCGTGAGTGACGTAGGTCCCGGTCATGTCGCAACCCACCAACACAAAACCGGGATCGTGGGGGCTGATAGTGGGGTGAAACAGGGCCCCCCCGCCGCCGGCGCCAAGCACCTGCCAGCGATTCGCAACGGTCGTGGCCGGGCTTGCGAGAGGTTGTGCAAGCAGAGCAAGGTGGAAGGCGAGACGGAGTAGTCGGACCGGGGTTGAGATCATGGGGTGACCGGGAGATAGCGGCGGCGAGGGCCTACAGGACTACAGTTCCGGTGGGGAAGGCCAGTGGTGTGGTGCGCCTCTCGCGGATCGCTTCCATTAGGGCGACCTGCTGGTGGCAATCAGCAAGGGCCGGGGTGGGAAGGGTCTGCTTGCCGCTTATCGCTGTCAGAAAGGCGGCGATCTCCAGGTAAACTCCGCTGCGGTTCAGTGCCGGAGTGCTGGTGTCGGAGTAGCTGCTCACGAGACCCTCGTTGCGCCAGTGGTCCACGTTCCCTTTCGAGGCCCCGTTCGGCGAGGAAGTGACATTGACCTCAAGCGATTGGCCGATCGCATGAACGCAAATTCGCTCCGAGACCCGCCCGGCGCCGGGCAGGATATCGAGATGCACGTGAATTCCCGACACCGTAGTCGCGTCCATCGTGATACGGTAAGGTTGCTGGGCTATTTCCGCCCCAAAGGTGAAACGGGCTTCCTGCAACGGGCTTCGCGCGAGGAACAACAGGGTGTCCAGTGCATGGATGGCGGTTGTGGAGAAGTCCTCGCTCAGACGGTTGAACCGAATCATCGCGTATTCAATCTGCGTTATCGCGTTAGGGGGAAACTCCGCGCTTAGGATCTGCCGGGCGTGGGTTAGGGCTGGCATGTAGCGCCGGTTGAAGCCCACCTGGGTCGGTGTGCCAGTCCGGCCCGCGATGGAGGTCAGTTCAGTCCATTGAGCCGTGTTCAACCCCGGGGGTTTTTCCAACAGCAGCGGGATGCCTCTTTCCAGCACGATCCGCGAGGCGGCAAAGGTCACTGGCGGCGGCACTGCGACCAAGACGGCATCGGGTCTCACGCGGTCAAGCATGTCAGCAATATCAGTGTAGTGGCCTGATGCGTCGAAGGATTTCCTGAACCGCTTTGCCTTCTCTTCGACGATATCGCAACAGCCGGCGAACTCGACACTAGGTAGGTGGCTGATGATTTCCCGTATGGCTGGGCCATGAAACAGGTTGGAGAAGCTACCGCAGCCCACCAGGCAGAATTTGAAGGTCATTGGGGCAGTGGACGGTGAAATGGTGGGAGGGATGACGTTGGTCATGGGGAGGGAGGAACTGGTCCGCCCAAGTCGATCCAAGCTATCCATGCGGTTTTGATTATTGCAACGAAAGCCTTGCTTCCCCGGGTCAAATATCAGTATGCAGTAAACAATGACCATGCGAATTAGTCCGACCATGCGTTCCCTCGCTCAGGAAGCTGGAGTCACCTCGATGACGGTTTCTTTGGCGCTACGCAACAGCCCGAAGATTTCAGCGCCCACGCGGAAGCGCCTGCAGCGGCTGGCGAAGCTGCGGGGCTACCGGCCGGACCCGCATGTTTCCCGACTGATGCACCATTTGCGATCGCGGCGAACGGAGCGACTCCAGGCAATGATTTGCGCGTTGACTACTTATCCTCAGCCAAAGCAATCGAGTTCGCTGGCCCGGATAGCCGCGGGCGCCCGCGAGCGGGCGGCGGACTTGGGCTTCGGATTCGATTTGCTTAACCTCTCTGATTATACGGGCACCCCTGGTCAACTCCAGCGGGTGCTGCGCAGCCGTGGCGTCGAGGGAATTGTGCTGTTGCCGATGTATGATATCATCGCGTGCGACACGCTAATCGACTGGAACGACTTCTCGGTGGTGGCCACGACACATTCGGTGGTTTCGCCTGAATTCTGCCGGGTCGTGCCAGATCAGTTCAATAACGTCATGCTCTTGTGCCGGGAACTCACGTATCGCGGTTTCCGGCGTATTGGGCTAGAGATTGCGGAGGAGACCGAGCGCCGCGTGAGACACAATTTCACGGCTGCCTTGACGTGGCATAACGCCTATGGTGGAACTGAGGCAGTGCGGCCCTTATTCGCCTCCACTCTGGAGGACGAGATCATCGTGGATTGGCTAAGGCGCGAAAAACCGGACGTTGTCATCACCAGCACGGTGGAGCGGTTCCGGGAAGTGGTGCAGCGGCATGCGCGAGCTGGCCTACCCAGCTTCGAGATCATTCATGTCACGCATGACCGGGCGCGCTCGCTAGGTGGCATCGACGAGCGTTGCGAGGAGGTGGGGCGCACGGCGGTGGAACTACTGGCCGGTATGATCCTGAGGGGTGAGAAAGGGGTTCCGGTTGTGACGAAGAACATGCTGGTGCAGGGACGGTGGGTGGAGGGAGCCGCGCCGCTTCGGGCCGTCGTGAAGGGGGCGACCCGCGGAGGCCGCCGGCCGCGCCGCCGGTAGTCGGCGCGGTGCTCCTGCGGATGGACTTAACTCAGGATGCCGAGCGGCTCGGTCTTCCGCCACGCCCCGCGAGTGAAGTCAGGCACCTCGACGGAGGCACCCTCAGCCGCGACCGATTGTTCACTCAGGGGGCCAATGCTGCTCCAAGCTGCGGCGTCATAGACACTCTGGTCCATGGGCAGGCCACGACGGAGGCAGTCGACGATACGCCAGCGCATGACAAAGTCCATACCGTCATGCTCTGCGTTGCTGCCCGGCGGGAGCCGGCGGGCCACTTCCTCGACCTTCCTCCAGAGCGGGTGATCGTATTTCGCATACCACCGTGCCAAGTCGCCTTCCCATTCGTGAGGCACCGGCGATTCCCCCTCGACGTAGAGCCGGGGTGGATATCCGGCGAACACGCCCCGGGTTCCCTGGATGAGATTGGCGCGCGAATAGGGCCGCGGGTTCATCGTGTCATGTTGCACAACGATGGATCGGCCGAGCGCGGTCTTCAGGATGGTGGTATTCATATCGCCGCAGATGTAGCGGGCGGTGCGGCGGGGATGCCCGGCCGGAAACTGTTGCTCGGCGTAGCGGGGCATCCCAAGAGAAGGGCTGCTGAAGGAGGCCAGCCGGGTGAAGCGGTCGCCGCGGTTTATTCCCATGTATTGCGCGATAGGGCCTAGCCCGTGGGTGGGATAGAGGTTACCGTCCCGCCACTCGTGCTCCGGGCACCGCCAGCTACCAGTGCCATGTTCCAGCTGGCGCATCTGTTCCCGGAGGTCATGAATGTAGGCGCCCTCGCCATGCAGCAGCTCTCCAAGGACACCCTCACGGCACAGGCGCAGGACCATGAGTTCCTCGCGGCCGTAGCAACAGTTTTCGACCATCATGCAGTGCCGCTGAGTCTCCTCCGCTGCTTCCACGAGCTGCCAGCATTCTTCCAGGGTGATCGCGGCCGGCACCTCAACGTAGGCGTGCTTGCCTGCTTTCAGTGCGGCCACGGCCATGGACACATGCGTGCGCCATGGGGTGCAGATATAGACCGCATCGATGTCGTTCCGCGCCAGCAGCGCGCGGTAGGCTTCCGGGCCATCGGCATACACGGCGGGTGCGGGGCGCCCAGCCCGAGCGACGGCTTGAAGAGCGGCGCGCACGGCCACATCGTAAATATCG
>JBDKHE010000423.1:0-3295 GCA_039797805.1 Verrucomicrobiota bacterium | reverse complement strand
CGGACAGCGGACGCGGGTGGGAAAAACCCTTCAGCAGTTCGCCCGCCCAATGGTCGGCGTCCGCCGCGCTGCCGCCGTTGCCACACAGCAGCACCTTGTGTCCGGTGCGAAAACTACGCTGCAAGGTGGTGAAAGCCTCGACGATCGAGTCACGACAAGCAGCGAGCTCGGGCAGGCGTTGGATGAGTTGCGCGAGATGATCGGTGGGCATGGGTAGGGGAGGAGAAGGGAGAAGGGAGCGGGGAGCAGGGAGAAGGGGGCCGGTTCGACGCGACTGCGTCTTGCTCAGGGCAGGCAGGGGGCAGGGAGGCAGAGGCCTCGTTTAAGTCGTAAGTTTAAGTTGAAGTGAATCGACGGGCAGAAGGAGGCGGGAGGGATAAGGGAGCAGGGAGTGGAAAGTGAGCAGTTGGAGAGTGAGCAGTTAGCAGTGAGCAGTGAGCGGTGAGCAGGGAGCGGAGAGCGGGGAGCGGGGAGCGGAAACTAAATACCAACTACTAACTACTAACTACTAACTACTAGCAGCCTTAAACTTAAACCTGGAACTTCAACTCATGCGAGCGGGGAGCGAAGCGTGGATGGCGACCGCGATAGCGCCGTGGCTGCCAATGGTGGCGCCCAGTTCGGCGGGCACAATCCGGCAGGCGGCGAGCGCGTGGGGCAGGGCCTCGCGGGCGAGGGCGGCGCGCATCGGCGCGGCGAAGAGATCTTCGCAATGCCGGTAGAAGCCACCGATCACGATTCGCTCGGGATTGTAGGTGTCGATCAGCAGGGCCAGCGCCTCACCCAGCTTGGTGCCGGCCGTCTGCATGACCTCAATCGCCAGGGCATCCCCCCAGTGTGCCGCTTCGGCGATCTGGCGGGTGGTCGTCTGGCCGTCGTCACCCATCCAGGCGGGCGGCGGACCGCCCCGGTCGGACACGATCCGGGCGGCCAGGCGGGCAATGCCGCCTCCGCTGCAAAAGCCTTCGAAGGAGCCGGCCTTGCCGAAACCCACCGGACCGTCGGGGGCGAGGCGGAGATGGCCGACTTCGCCGGCATCGCCGGTCGCGCCTTCGTAGAGCTGGCCGTTCAGGATCAGGCCGGCGCCCATGCCGGTGCCCGAGGTGAGGAAGATCATGTGCCGGCAGCCGCGTCCGGCGCCGAAGCGCCATTCAGCCAGCGCGCAGGCGTTGGCATCGTTCATCAGGAGCGCGCGGGCCCCGAAGCGCTCGGTCAGCCGTTCGCAGATGGCCACACCGTGCCAGCTGGGCGACAGATTGGGCGGCGACAAAATGACCCCGCTCTGAGCATCCAGCGGACCGCCGCAGGAAATGCCGAGGAGGGTGTCGGGTTTCACGATCCGAGCGACCGCTTCGCACAGGGTGGCGAAGGTCGGGGCGAATTCGCCCGTCGGGATGCGGAGCATTTCCTCCAGTCTGCCGTTCTTCACGCGGCTGACCGCGCACTTGGTGCCGCCGATGTCGAAGCCGATCACCTTGCTCAGATCGATGCCCGCCGGGGCGGAGAGCACGGGCGGTTCGGTCGGGGGAATGGGTGCGGAGGGATTCATGTGCGGATCAGCCCAACAGCACCGCGCCAGTCTGGGCGTCGTAGACCGTGGTGCTGCGGGCGGGCAGGGAGACGGACAGGGTCTTGCCGTCGGGCAGATGCAGTTGCCGGTCGCCGCCCGGGAGCGTGTGGATCATCAGCAGGCCGTCGCCCAGCGAAGTGGCGTCATCGTGATCGTTGATGATGTGACAGCCCGCCCGGCGGCCGAGCGCGCGGAGGATGCCGGGAGCCACCGGCGAGAGGGCGAACGACCACCAGGTGGCGGTGTCCGTGCGGTGCCAGGCGGCGCTCGTCTGGCCGTCGGCCCAACGTCCGATCGTCTGGGCCTCGGGCACGGTATAGACCGGCACGTGCTTCGGCGCCTCGAGGGTTTGCTGCTCGACAGCGCCGTCGAGGGCGAGCGTCGACACGGGCGTATCGGTATCGGATCCAGTGGTCGGGATACCGCTGAGCGCCGCCGCCAGGTTTCCGCCGATCTCGCGGCCGTTGCTCCAGCCGACGTAGCCGGTCAGCACGACATGGCGTCCGCTCGCGGCGACCTTCGACGCGATGAGCTGTCGCTGGGTCTCGTCGAGCACCACGGTCGAGCCGAAGATGATCAGCTTGAACGGCGAGAGGTCGAGGGTGGCGAGTTCGCCGATGAGCGCTTCATCGAAGACCAGACCGGAGTGATAAAGCCCCTCTAACAGACCGTCCATGCCTCGTCCGGTAAACGGATTGGGTCCGGCCGGCGGTTGATCGCCGAATTTGAAGCCTTCGAGCGACCAGCGTCTGGCCACGGTGTGGCAGAACGACCAGGGATCGTGAATGACGAGAACGTCCGGCTGACGCAGGAAGGGTTGGTCGTGCCGGGCTTGGGCGACGCAGCGGATCGCCTGGATCTCTGCGGCGAGCCGCGGGTGGTCCCACCAACCGACGTTGCCGTGCGTGGCAAAGTCGGGCGTGCCGGCCACCATGCCGAAGTCGTACCACCATTGACCACCGCCCCGCAGGACGGGCATGAGGGCATTGCGGCGCAGCATGGCGATGTCGTCCTCCAGCGTTGTCTTGAAATGCCGGTCCCACGGGCAACCCACGAGGAAGGTGCCGTGATCGTTCTCATCGAGCCAGAGCTTGCCGGCCCGACGGACCGCTCCGGTGATCCCGCGACCGTGGCCGGAGCCGCCGAGGGCCCGCACGCCGTCGGTATAGGAAGCGGGCGAGCAGAGACAGTCGAGGTGCGGTGAGGCGAGGATCTTGTCGTGCGCGAGATGACTGCCGGCGGCGTTACGGCCGAATTGTCCGTAGAAATAGCCTTGGAACGCCGCGGTGACCACGGGGCGCGGCCACGACCGCTTCACGTTCGCAGCGAGCGCGAGCAGGGTGTCCGCCATCGTGGTGTGCAGCCAGATGAAATAGTCGATGACATCCTGCTGCTTCCGCGGATCGCGCAAGGGACCGAGATCGGCGCGCTCGCGGGCCGGCGAGTCGGGCGGCAGAACGTCGTCGATCCGGACGCCCGGCTGGTGCCAGGCGGTGGCCAGGGCCGCATCCGAGCCGTAACGCTCGCGCAACCACTGTCGAAAAGACCGCGTGGCCGCACCGCCGGTATCGGGATCGTGATGCAGGAAACCAAACTGGTGCCATTCGCCGTACAGTCCGTTGGCGAGTTGGATCGAAAACACGGCTCCGCCCTCGGGCGTGGCGCCGAGACGGGCACAAAAATCGGTCAGGTGGCCTTGGGCCCAGTCCAGCCAGGGTTGGGAAG
>JBDKHE010000422.1:0-4667 GCA_039797805.1 Verrucomicrobiota bacterium | reverse complement strand
GCCGGTGGCGTTTGCACAGGCGTTCGGCGCGTTGGAGCATGCGCTCGGAAATATCGATGCCGGTGACCTCGGTATGGCGCGGCCACAGGGGCAGGGCCAGGCCGGTGCCGACGCCGACCTCGAGGATGCGATCACCGGGCTGGCCGGCGAGTACCTCGACGGCGCGGCGCTGACCGGGTTTGAAGCAGGCGCCGAACAACTCGTCATAGACCGGCGCCCACCGCCCGTAAGCCGACCGGACCTTGGCCAGGGAAATGCTCTTTTGCCTGGCCGGGACAGACAAAGGGGAGGGGTCAGGATTCAGGGCGAGGTCTTCGGCGGGCATTGTGGGTCGTGAATCGGTGCAGTGCGGCGGATTCTTGGCGGCCATCGGCACAATTCCAACAGCAATTGCGGCGGCCTGGAGATTTTAGGAAAACAGAGGATACCGTGCCGGGCAGCTACGACCTTGACGGGCGAGGAGGTCGCCAAGCATGGTCTGCGCGTGAACGAACCCGCCCAACGACCCAATCGCGCCCTTCTGATCAAGCTGGGGGTGGTGGCCGCCGGCGTGTTGGTCGCGGGCTTGCTCGTGGCGCGCGGACTCGACCTGCGCGCCCTGTTGGACGCGGCGCTGACGCTTATCCGGGACACGGGCCCCGTGGTTTTTTTCACGGCCATGGCAATTCTGCCCGCCTTCGGGGCGCCGGTTTCCTTCTTTTCCCTCACGGTGGGCTCGGTCTTCGGGGCCACCCTGGGGATGCCGATGGTCGTCTTCCTGGCCAACATCTCCATTCTGGTGAACATGGCCCTGAGTTACTTCCTCGCCAGCCGGGCGTTCCGGCCCCTGCTGGAAGCGCTGGTGAAGAAACTCGGTTACCAGCTGCCCAAGGTCGAGTCGGGTGACACGACGGATATCATCGTGCTGTTGCGCGTGACGCCGGGGCTGCCGTTTCCCGTGCAGAATTACCTGCTCGGCCTGGCGCGGGTTCCCTTCGCGAAATACATGATCATTTCCGGAGTGATTTCCGGCAGTCTGACCACGGCGTTCATTCTCTTTGGCGACGCCCTGCTGCACGGCAAGGGCAAGGTGGCCCTGGTTTCCGTGCTCCTGTTGCTCGCCCTCACCGCGGCGACCCACATGGCGCGCAAGCATTACGGACGCAAACCGACGCCGTGAAACCCGCCGACGAAATCTCCCTGGCCGATTCCGGGCGGGTGCAGACCGTCACGGAGTTCACGCGTCGGGTGAAGGACCTGCTCAAGGACGGACTGCCGCCCTGTTGGGTGCAGGGGGAGGTGTCCAACCTGCGGGCGCAGGCCAGCGGTCACGTTTATTTTTCGCTGAAGGACGGCGGCGCGCAGCTCGGCTGCGTGTTGTTCCGCGGCGATGCGGCGCGGCAGTCGGTGCAATTGCGTGACGGGTTGCAGATCCTGGCCTTTGGCCAGGTCGACGTCTACGAGGCGCGGGGCCAATACCAGCTCATCACCCGGGCGGTGATCGACCATGGCGCCGGCCGCCTGCAGCAGGAGTTGGAAAAGTTGAAGCAACGGCTGGCTGCCGAGGGGCTGTTTGCCCCCGAGCGGAAGCAAGCGCTGCCGTTGCTGCCCCGCACCATCGGATTCATCACCTCGCCGACGGGCGCGGCCGTGCAGGATTTCATCCGCATTCTCGAGCGCCGGCATTGGACGGGGCGGCTCGTGGTGTTGCCGGCGAAGGTCCAGGGTGACGGCGCGGCTGAGGAAATGGTCGCCATGCTGAAGCTGGCCGAATCGATGGAGGTGTTTGACCTGCTGGTCATCGGCCGCGGCGGCGGGAGCATCGAGGACCTCTGGGCTTTCAATGAAGAGGTGTTGGTGCGGGCCGTGGCCGCTTGTCGCCTGCCGATCATCTCCGCCGTGGGCCACGAGATCGACTACACGCTCAGCGATTTCGCAGCGGATGTGCGGGCGGAGACACCGAGCGGAGCGGCCGAACTCATTTCCAGCCAGTACCTCTCCTGCGTCGAACGGCTCGGTCAGGCCGGCGGGGCCATGGAGGACATCGTGGCCACCCGGCTGGTGCACGCCCGCCAGCAGCTGGAGCATGCCGGCAGCCGCCTGCGCCTGCTGTCGCCGGCGTCGGCCGTGGAGCAGAATTTCCTGCGACTGGACGATCTGCGCAACCGGCTGGGCGCGGCCTTGCGCGATTCGGTGCAGTCCGGGCGGCAGGCCCTCGACGCCGCGGGCGCGCGGCTGAAGGCGACCTCACCCGAAAAACGGGTGCAGCTCGAGTCTCATCGTCTGCTCGCGCTGTGGAAGCGGTTGGAGTCGGCCAGCCCCCAGTCGGTGCTGAAGCGCGGCTACGCGATCGTCCGCGACGAACAGGGCCGGCCGGTGCCGCGGGCGCACGGCCTGGCTCCGGGCAAGGTCCTCGTGAACGAGTTTCACGATGGGAAACTCCGCGTGCGGGTCGAATAGGGGCGCGCCGGGATCGGGCGTCGCGCTCCGATTCGGCCTACTGCACCGGCGGCACGGGAATCTTGAAGTAGTCGCGGGCTTTCTGCCGCATGGCCTCCCGCAACTCCCGGTAGGCGGGGTCCTGGGCGAGATCGCGCAATTCATGGGGGTCGGCCAGCTCGGCGTAGAGTCCCTCGCGGAACTCATTCCGCCGGCTGTCATTGAAGACATACTTGTAGATCTCGCCGTCGCGGCGGGTGAGGACCGCGCGCCAGCCGTTGTCGCGTCGGCCGGTGGCATAGGCGTCGGCCGGGGGCGTTGCCTGATAGAGCGATTGTCCTTCCCAGCGTGCCGGCTTCGGCAGGCCGAGCCGGTCGAGCAACGTCGGCGCGATATCCACCTGACTCCCGAACGGCAGGGGGCCGTAGTCCGCGGGTTCTGATTCCAGGAAGAGGATCGGTATGTTCATGTCCTCCGCGTAGAGGAAGCGCGTGTGTCCGAAATTGCCGCGATCGCCGAGTCCCTGGCCGTGGTCGCCGGCGATGATGGCGACATAGTCCTTGAGGTAGCCCTTGGCTTCCAACCGGGCGAATATTGCGCGGAGGTAGTGGTCGGCCTGGAGGATGCCGTTGTCGTAGGAGTTGACGGCCACCTGGGGGTCCGAGTCGGCGGAGATCAGGCTCGGCCAGTCCATCCTGAGCCGGGCGGGCCGCCAGCGCGCGAATTCGGCCGTGCGCACCCCGAGTTCATGCGCCGACATCAGGTGAATGTAGAAAAAAGCAGGTTCGCTCCCCGCGGGGGCGATCTTGTCGAGCGATTCCAACACGCCGCGATCGTCGTTGATGGTCGCCGTCGACGTGGTCAGCCCGTCCAGGAAAACATCGACATTCGGACCGTAGTGTTCCCGCATGCGCCCCAAGGTCGTGTGGTCGCCGGCGCCAATCACATGGGTGCGGTAGCCGGCCCGCTTGAGGAGGTCCTGCAGCCGGAAGTTTTGAATGTTCTGCCGGGGGGGCGTGCAGGAGTGCAGAATCGAGCGGATGCCCTGGGGGGAGTCGTTGCCGTTGGAAACGGCGAGTGTCACCTGCTGGAAGCGGCCGGCCCGGGCCAGCGAAGCGAGGAACGGGGTGGTTTCCCGCGGATAGCCGCGGAAGGAGAGGTGGTCCGCGCGCAGACAATCGATGACAAAGATCAGCACGTTGCGCCGGCGGAAATCGGCGGGGACCTGATAGGCGGCGCCGGCCGCACGGTCCGCGAGCATGTCGGGCGTCAACACCGGGACCGCGGAAACATGGTTGGTCCAGAAGGCAATGAGCGGATCCCGGTCGCCCATTTGATCCCAGAGCGGATCCCGGAACCAGAAATTCAGGGTCACCAGCAGAGTCAGGGTGACCAGCACCAGGGCGTGAATGCCAGCGGAGCCAACAGCATAGATCGATTGCAGCCAACGCAGCGATCGCGCCGCGGTGCGGAGTGCCAGCACCAGATAGGCGAGGAGGACGAGGCCGGCGGCGCTCAGGACGACGTAGAGGATCGGGCCGAGGGCCTGATGGAAACCGCGGAGATGGGGGCCGGCCGCCTTGAGGTTGGCCCAGGTGATGTAGGCACTCCAGAGCTGGTAGCTCGAGTAGCTCGCGAGGTAGACGCCGTTGATCATCACCCCCTTGACCACACAGCTGAGCGCAAAGAGCCGGCGGAACCAGGGCTTTTCGACGCCCTGCAGTCGCCTGGCCGCCAGGGCCCATCCGCTGAAGAACAGGATCTGGAGAATCAAAATCATCCCGACGTGGGTGCCGGTCGCAAACGAGGGGAAGATGCCCGCCTGCACATAGGCGCGGATGACGAAAAAGCTCAGGACGGTTTGCGGCAGGCAGAACAGCAACACCCGGCCGAAGAACCCCAAAATCGGTTTCATGCGGGAAACAGACGCAGACCAGATACCGGGTGAAGGGCGATAATCATCGCGCCGACGAAAGCGGGGCACCCGGGTCTCCGCAAGCCCTCCCGGGCTGGGCCCATGTCGGTGGGAATAATAGCAGGCGGGCGGGGCTCTCACGTTCGGTCAGTTGCCATTTTCCCGTCCATGCCTATGTCTTCACCCATGCCGAACAGCCCTCTCCGCTCCCTCGCGGTGTTGGCGGTGCTCGCGATCGCCACGCACGCCCAATCCCAATCCATGACATCCTCCAAGACCTCCAAGGCCAAGGACGCGCTCGAGTGCAAGCCCGGGGAGATCTCCGCCTGCGGAC
>JBDKHE010000421.1:0-4439 GCA_039797805.1 Verrucomicrobiota bacterium | reverse complement strand
AGCTGTCGCAGGAATTGGATCAGCTTCGCAGTGCGGTAGAAGGTGCGGCTTCGGCCCTCGCCGAGGCGAGTCAGCGGGTGCAGGAAGCCCGTATCGAGCAGAGTCGCACCAACAACGAGGCCCAGGCCGCGCAGGCCGCCCTGCAAGAGGCGACGCACCGCTTCCGTGAGGCCCAACGCCGTCTGCAGGAGATCGATCGCAGTCTGGCGCAAAAGACCGCGCGCCTGAAGTTGCTGCAGCAGCTCCAGGAGAAGTGGGAAGGATTCGGCGAAGGTGCCAAGGCCCTCCTGCAAGGCCGCCTTGCCGGCGTTCTCGGCGATCAGAAAGTCACTCCGATCACCCAGGGGCTGGAGGTCCGTTCCGAATACGCCAAGGCCCTGGAGGCACTGTTGGGAGCCTCGGTCGAGGCCATCGCCGTGTCTGATCTGGCTACCGCGCAGAAGATTCTTGCCCAGCTGGAAACCGAGCAGATCGGCAGCGTCTGCCTTCAGATTCCCGGGTTGGTGGGACCGTCGGGCAGCAGTGACATTCCGGCCGGCCTGAAACCGGCCACTGAGGCCGTGGCCAACCTCGACCCCGCCCATCCGGCAGCGTCCATTCTTTCGGCCTGCTATCTGGCCGATGATCTCGGTGTGTTTCTGGATTACTGGCGCGCCAATCCGGCCTTCAGTTTCCTCATGGTGGCGACCGCGAAGGGCGACCTCGTGGATCGGCGCGGGCTGGTCTACGGCGGGCACCACAAGAAACCGGCCAACAGCATCGTGCAGCGCGAGGTGGATTTGCGCGAGACGGGCAAGGCCGTCGTATCGGAACAGGCCGCCCATGATGAGCAGCGGGCCCTGATCGACCAGATCAACGCCCAGCTCGCCGAGGCCGAGGCCACGCTTGAGCAGAAACGCAAGGACGTGCTCGCCGCGTCCCAGCATGCCGCCGCCCTGCACACCGAGGAGAAAAACGCCCAGCGCTCCCTCGACGACTCCCGGAGCCGGCTGCAGCGGATGGAAAACGAATTAAGCAACCTGAAGCGGGACCATGACGAGGCCCTGTCCCGTCTGGCCAAGGCGCAGGCCCAGCTCGCGGAGGCCCATGGTGCGGTCGAGGCCAAGAAGCAGACGATCGCCGCCATCGAGACCTCCATCAACGAAAAGCGCGCCGACCGGGATGAGAAAAAGGAGTCCCTCGCGCAGGCCCGTCTGGAACTGGCCGAACGTCGCCAAAAGGTCGAGGTGCTCGACCGCGGCCTGACGGAGATGGAGCGTCGCCGGGTCCAGCTCGCCGATCTGCATGTCCAGCGGCAGATCGAGGTCGAGACATGGACCGAACAGGTCAACGTCCTGGAGCAGGAGAGTGCGGGCCAGCGGGCCCGTGCCGAGGAAATCGCCGTCACCCTCGCGGTGGCCCAGGAAAACGTGGAGAAGTCCCGTCAGGAGCTTTCCGCCATCGAGCAGGAGATCAACCGCGTGGAGTCCGGCCTGAGTTCCATCCGGAACGAGGCGGAGTCGGCGATGGCCGAGCTTTCCCGCAACGAGGTCAAGGTCGCTGAGACGCGGGCCCGGGTTCAGTTTCTGAACGAGGAGATCACCCATGAGTTCCAGGTGGATGTTGCCACCCTCGACTGGCGTCAGCTGCTCTGGCACGCCGACGATGAGCCCGAGGGCCTCAAGGCGCTCGACCTCGATGAGGAAGAGGAAGAGGGCACCCCGGACGCCGCGCCCAAGCGGCGGAAGAGGAAGGAAAACAAGGGCGAGCCCACCGAGGCCGACCTGGCCGCGCTGGATTCAGCCAATTGGGATGAGATCAAGACCGAGGTGGAGGGTCTGCGTCAGCGGATCGGCACCATGGGAGCGGTCAATCTCGTGGCGATTGAGGAGTACTCCGAGCTCAAGCAGCGTTACGAGTTCCTGAAGACGCAGAGCGATGACCTGACCAACGCCAAGGCGGCGCTGCTCAAGGCCATCGACGACATAAACCAGACCTCGCTCGAGCAGTTCAAGGTGACCTTCGAGCAGATCCGGAAGAATTTCGCCTACACCTTCAACATTCTGTTCGGCGGCGGCCGGGCCGAGATCGACCTGGTCAGTGCCGAGGATCCCTTGGAGAGCGGCATCGAGATCGTGGCTCAGCCTCCGGGCACCAAGCTCAAGGGCATCACGTTGCTTTCCGGTGGCCAGAAGACGCTCACCGCGGTGGCGCTGCTCTTCGCCCTCTACATGGTGAAGCCGTCGCCGTTCTGTTTGCTCGACGAACTGGATGCGCCCTTGGATGAGTCGAACATTCACCGCTTCACGAACCTGCTCAAGCAGTTCGTCAAGGAGTCGCAGTTCATCATCATCACCCACAACAAGAGCACCGTGGCCGCGGCGGATGCGTTGTATGGCGTGACGATGCAGGAGCGCGGTGTGTCCAAGACCGTTTCCATGCGCTTCAACACGGAGCGCGGCGAGGCGGAGGTGCTGCCGACCACGATTGCCGATTCTGTCCGCGGGGCCAAGTTGCAGACCACGGTGGAGTCGAACTGACGCCGGTCGCCCGCATCTGGTCGCGTGCGCAGATATTGCGACGGGGCGGGCTCGCAGTAGATTTCGCTCTAATTGTCCCGGCGGCGACCCAAGGGCGTCGGTCTGTGCTATACTGAAGCATGGAGATGATGAAAACCCCCATGACATCGATCATCACCGGCGTGGCGCTTTCATTGGCATTGATGCTGATGGGCAGGCAGGTGGATGTCGCCTTCTGTGCGATCGTGCTCTTCGGCACAGGCATCGTGGCCTGGACGATGGAGCAGTACGGCCACCATCAGAAACACTGAAGCGCGCCGGTGTGGTCAACGCGGTCCGTTGCACGCGGACCGGATGGAGGCGCTGTGCACAAAAAAGGCGCGATCCCGGGGGATCGCGCCTTTCCTTTGCTTGTCCGGTCGTGGGGTGGCCGACCGGAAAGGGACCATCAGGTGATCAAATCGGCCGGCACGTTGGCCAGGGCGTCCTCCATGGTGGTGAGGCCCATCTTGACCTTGAGCATTGAATCCTGGTGCAGGGTCTTCATGCCGTTCTTCATCGCGACGCGCTTGAGATCGGCTACCTCGACCTCCTTGTTGATGGCTTCGACGAGTTCCTCGGAGTTGACCATGAGCTCGTGGATGCCGACGCGGCCCTTGTAGCCGTTGCCGCTGCAGATGTGGCAGCCACCGGGGGCGGCCTTGAAGATCTCGAAGGGGCCCGTTTCACCCAGGGCCTTTTGCAGGATCTCGAGTTCGCGGCCTTCGGGCTTGTACTTCACCTTGCAATTCTTGCAGACGCGGCGGAGCAGACGCTGGGCGCACACGCAGACCAGAGCGGCGGAGATGTTGAAGGGCTCGATGCCCATCTCACCCATACGGGCGACGGTGGACGGCGCGTCGTTGGTGTGGAGGGTGGAGACAAGCAAGTGACCGGTGAGCGCCGCTTCGCAGGCGATCTGGGCGGTTTCCTTGTCACGAATTTCACCGACGAGAATGATGTCTGGATCCATACGCAGGTAGCAGCGGAGCGCGCGCTCGAAGGTGAGGCCGATCTGCTTGTTCATCTGCATCTGGTTGATGCCCGCGAGCGTGTACTCGATCGGATCCTCGGCGGTCTGGATGTTGACGTCGGGGGTGTTCACCTCGCCGAGGGCGGAGTAGAGGGTCATCGACTTGCCGGAGCCGGTCGGTCCGCAGTGCAAGATCATGCCGTAGGGCTGACGCACGCACTCGCGGTATTTGGCGAGATTCTCTTCGGAGAAGCCCAGCATGGGGAGCGGCAGGGTGGACTTTTGCTTGTCCAGGATACGCATGACGACCTTCTCGCCATGGTTCATCGGGCCGGTGGCGACACGCAGATCGATATCGATGTTTTTCTTGGTGAATTTCTTGAAGACGATACGGCCGTCCTGGGGCAGGCGACGCTCGGAGATGTCGAGGTTGCACATGATCTTCAGACGGGCGACGAGCGCGAAGGCGACCTGCTTGGGCAGACGCATCTTCTCGGAGCACATGCCGTCAACACGGTAGCGGACGAGCAGGTCCTTTTCCATGGGCTCGATGTGGATATCGGAGGCGCCCGAGACGTAGGCATCCTCGATGATGCGGGTGGTCAGCTGGATGATCGGAGCGGAGTCCTCGCTCTCGAGGTCGGCGGCCTTGACCTCGCTGGCGCCACCCTCGGTGTACGCTCCGGCGATGAGGTCCTTGACCTCATCGATGTCCACCTCGGTGGCATCGGCGCCGGGCTTGGCGGCGCCAGCCTTTTCGCCGAAGCATTTCTTGAGGAGGGCATCGAGCAGGCTGGCGGGGATGACCTTGACGTCGTCGATCGACATCTCGGTGGCCTGGGAGAACGCCTCGCGCTTGGCGTAATCCAGCGGGTTGGTCATCAGCACCGAGCAAGAATTGGCCCCGGTTTTCTTGTAGGGGAAAATGC
>JBDKHE010000420.1:0-7243 GCA_039797805.1 Verrucomicrobiota bacterium | reverse complement strand
CCGTTGCTCATCCGGCAGGATCTGCAACAGATCCGCCAGACGATGTGGAATTATGCCGGTATCATCCGTTCGCCCCGCCGGCTGGCGCGGGCGCGGCACATCCTTTTGGAACTGAGGGAGGATATCCAGGCGTTCTATCGTGATTGCCGCCCCACGCGCGACCTCATCGAGTTGCGCAACGCCGTGCAGACCGCCCTTTTGGTCGTCCATGCGGCTGCGCTCAATCCGGTGAGCAAGGGTTGCCATTTTATTGAGCCTGAAAGTGAATAAATGCCGTCCGGGCTGCGTCCCACTGGTATGAACACCGCCACTTTCCGTCTCTCGCTCTGTCTCCTGGGTTTGGTCACCAGCCTCGGTGCTGATTACCGGGACAACGATCGCCGTCCGGACAACCGCCGGCGCGAAGAAGCCCGGGTCATCCTTTTTGAACATGCGGGCTATGGCGGAGACGGGCTGGTGCTCTATCCGGGCGAGGCCATCGAGAACATGTCGGGCCGAACATTCGATCATGGTTCGAAACTGAACGACGCCATCTCCTCCCTGCGGCTGGAGGGCAATGTGGAGGTCTACGTCTATGAAAATGCCGGCTACCGCGGCGAGGCCATGCGCCTGACCGAGAGCGCCCGCGATCTCACCGGACGCCTGGTCTCGGGTGGCGTGGGCGTCACCTGGAATGACCGCATTTCCTCCATCCGCGTCGAATGGGCGCGCGGTCGGGACAGGGATCCGGGTCGTCCCGGGCCGGGGCCCGGGCCTGATCGGCCGCGCATGGACCCCGAGAAGATCATCAAGGGCGTTTTCGGAGAATTGCTGGGCCGCGAACCTTCGGCCGGTGAATTGCGCGACTTCCGAATGCGGTTGATGGACCAAGGCTGGACCGAGCGGATGCTGCGGGATCACCTGCGCACCGAGGACAACTACCGGCGGGAAGCCGCCGACCTGATCGTGCGCCGCGCCTACCGGGACGTGCTGGGCCGCGAGGCGGACGAGAGCGGCCTGCGCACCTATCGCCGCAACGTCCTGGAACGCGGTTGGACCGAGAGCGACGTGCGCGACAGCCTGCGCAAGAGCGCAGAATTCCGCAACAAGCCGCGGTGATAGACGCGTGGTGCGCGAGGCTTTGATCTTCGGAGGATTGGTCTCCTGACCGGCCGCGGCTGATCGGAAGATCAGCCCTCCACCAAAACAGACCCTACTTCGTCGGCGCGGCCGCGCCGGGTAGGTTTCGGAAAGAACTGAAAATCCGGCCCGAGCCCTGATTGCGGTAGGCGTTGGCGGCTTCGGTGCCGATCAGGGCTTCCAGGCGGGTGTTGTAGGATTCCACAGTGGTGCGGAGCTCCGCGGTCTGTTCGGGCGTCAGCCGGCCGCTGCGGGCGACCTGGGACATCGAGCCCTGCAGTTCCACCTGCAGTTGATAAACCTGATAGGTGGCGGCCGGGGTGACGGCAGGGTATTTGGCCATGGCCTGGGCCACGCTCGCGTAGTTGCGGTCGGCACCTTCCAGGTAAGTGTAGAAGCGGGCATCGCCGAGAACGGAACGGACCTCCGAGTTCATCGCCAACTGGGACTGTTGCCGCTGGGCAAAGGCTGCGGCGTCCATGGTGGCCCGCATCGGGTTGGCGGCATCGAAGGCCTTCTGGGCCTGATAAAGACGGGCGTACTCGGCCTCGGAGACCTCCACGTTCCGCAGGTTGTTCATCAGGGTGCGCGCGGTGCTCGACGTGCGCATCTCGTACTGGGCCATTTCCTCCGGGCTCAGCACGGCGGCCAGATCGGCGCGCTTTTCGGCCTCCATGAGCTGCTGGGTCTGCATGGTGCTCTCCATGCTGGTGAGGGCGTTGCCGCGGCGTTTGGCCCAGGCCTCGGCGGACATTTCATTGTAGTCCTGCTCAATGCGCGCGATCGCATCGATCTTGTCGTTGGATAAATTGCCGTAGCGGCGCTCGCGGGCGTCGTTGTCGAGCAGGGCGGAGGGGCGGCCGTCGGGACCGAGCAGGGATTCGAAGAGGCTGCGGCGTTCGTTGCTGAGCGCGGTCTGGGCGGCGACAGTCTCGGGGCTGGGAACGCTGCGTTTCCAGAAGGGCTGGCCGGCGTTGGGCTCCCGGCCCGCAAAGTGTTGTTTCAACAGCTCGTTGACCACGGCCCGGATGATCTCCGGCGGGTAGCCGGCCGCCCGCAGGTCGGCGACGACCCGGTGCATGTCCTGTTCGGTCTTGGCGACGCCGGGCCACACTGCGCCGACCACAGCCCCGGACCCCTTGGCCACGCTTCCGGTCGCGTTGCGGGTGGGGTTTGCCTGAGCGTCGCCGCCTTTCAGGGGGCTGGCGGGGAGAGAGTCCGATACGACGGAGGCATTCGCCGCGTCGGTTCCGTTGGCAGACGAATGCCGGGCCAGCAGACCCAGCACGACATTGGCGACCAACGAGGCCGCCAGCAGCACAAGCAAGAGAGGTTTCATGGGGAAATGCGCCGGCCCGCGCCGGAGCAGCCAAGCGAAGAGGATCCTCCGTGTCGAGCCGCGGTCGCTAGGCCAGCGCAACCACCACGGTCTCGCCCGCGACCGGCGTGCGGAAGGCGTCGTCGGGAAGGCCTTCCTGCCGGCGGGCGACCGCCAGCGCACGCACCGGCTCATCCCAGCCTTCATCCGTGAGGCAAAACGTGCTGTGGTGCATCGCGAGGCTCACGCGGGCGCCAAGGGCGAGATGCGCGCGCACGGACTCCGCGGGATTCATGTGCACGGGTTCCATGAACCAGCGCGGTTCGTAGGCGCCGACGGGCAGCAAGGCGCAGCCGGGCGCACCGAGCCTGGCCTGGACCTCGGCAAAATGCGGGCCCCAACCGGTGTCACCGGCAAAGAAGAGGCTGCCGGCGCCGGTCTTCACCCCATAGCCGCCCCACAGGGTGCGGCAACGGTCCCACGGCGAGCGTGAGCTCCAGTGCTGCGCCGGCGTGCCGACCACCTCCGTGCCCGCACCGGGAAAATGGGACTGCCACCAGTCGAGTTCCGCGACGTTGCCCACACCGCGTGACTCCAACCAGGATTTCAAGCCGAGCGGCACGACCACCTGTGGCCGCCGGTGCTGGGCCAGCCAGCGCAGGGAGGAGAGGTCGAGGTGGTCGTAGTGATTGTGACTGACCAGCACGAGATCGATGCGCGGCAGCTCGCCGAGCCGCAGCGCGGCGGGTTGGGCGCGCTTGGGTCCGAACAAACCAAACGGGCCGGCGCGCGACGCAAAGACGGGATCCGTGAGGATGGTGAGGCCGGGCAGCTGCAAAAGCCACGTGGCATGACCGAGCCAGGTGGCGGCCATCTGCCCCGGGGAAACGTTGTCAGCCAGCGTCACCGGCACGGGCGGCGGCACCTGCTTTGGCCAGGGCGTCGCCGATCCGCGCAGCCGCTGCCACCACCACTTCGGCAGGTCCGAGAACGCCCGGGCAGACGGTCCGTGCGGGTTGAAAAACCGCGCGCCATCGCAGTGGTCGGTGACGGGAAAGGTGGTTTTCATCGGCGGCGGGCAGAAGGAGTGTGCCCCGCACAATGGGCGCGACCGGCCGCCATGCAAGCGGCCTACGCAGGTCTACGTATTGCCGGGAACGCGGGAAACTGTCACCTTGTGAGATGCCCGCTCCCTCCTTCCTCGGTATCAGCCCGGCCCACCGGCTGATCCTTTGCCTGGCCCTGTCGCTCAGCGCCGGGCTCCCCGCGGAGGAAACCGAAAGCGGCGCCAATGTGGCGGCGTTGTTGCGCAAGGCCCAGGCCGGCGATCTCGCCGCCCAGCTTGAGGTGTGTGAACACTTCCTCATCAATTCTACCGCCGATCTCGACGGTGATCCCGCGCGCGACTTCAAGCAGGTCGAAAAATGGCTCCAAGCCGCCGCCCTCAAGGGCTCCGCGCCTGCCTCCCGGATGCTCGGCGAACTGCTGATCTCCGACTACCCCGAGATCCCGGTAAATATCCCACTCGCGTTCGCCTCATTCCAAAACGCAGCGTTGGGGGGCGACCTCCGCGCGATGTTGGAAATGGGGCATCTTTATTCGAACGGCACGGGCACACCGCCGGATCTAACGAAGGCCGAGGAGTGGGTGCAGAAGGCGTTGGCGACCGCCGCGGAAGGCTCTCCCGAGCGCGATCAGGCGTCGAGGATGTTGGAGCGGCTCGCCGGCTTGCGCGAGGTCGCCGCCGTCGTTCCCCCACCTGCGCCGCCCAAACCCGCGCCGCCTGCCGCGCCCAAGGTCCTCACCCTCGACGAGCACCGCTCGGCCGCCGCCGCGGGCGACGCCGAGTCCATGTATCAGCTCGGCCTCGCCGACATCGAACGCCGGCAGATCGAGAGCAACAAGCACACCGGCCCATCTTACCCTGACCCGCAGCGCAACGCCTCGGACTTCCGCTGGATCATGTCCGCCGCCCGCGCCGGCCACCCCGGGGCGCAGTTTCTCGCCGCCACGCACTGGCTCTCCGCCGAGACCGACGCCGCCAAGAAAGCCTGGCTAGAAAAAGCCGCCGCGCAAAACCACGCCGCCGCGCAGGAGCGACTCGCCGCGCTTGCCAAAGACGCCGCCACCGCCGCCACCCAAGCCGCGGCCTCCGCCAAACAGGCCGCGGCCGACCGCGAGCTCGCCGCCAAGGGCGATGCCGACGCGGCGTTTCGGCTCTTCCGCGCCCGCGTCGGGGAAATCACCAGAACCATCGTCGCCGATTTCTCCGCCGGGCAGAATGGCCAGCCGACCTCCGGCAAGAACTACAAACTCGGCTACCTCGACGCCGACATGATCAAGTGGGGCGACGCGATCACCACCAGCCTGCACGCGAACGGCCTCCTGATGTTGCACGACTACCTGCGCGACGACCGGCCGGACTTTGCCTACCGCGCCCTGCTCCTGCGCGAGCGGATCGCGCAGGCCGACCTCCGCCTCCAGCTGCCCGACGGCGGTTTCGGCACGAATTCGCGCGCCGGTTTCGAGAAGGCCCTCGCCCACTTGCGCGGCAAGCTCACCGCCGCCCAGCGGGCCCAGACGGAAAAGGCCACCACCGACCAGTTAGGCGGCCCGCAGGTCGACAACGTCATCGGCGCCAACTTCGAGCGCGGCGTCTGCGGATTTCCGCAGGATCAAGGACTCGCGCTCGTGCACTACCGCCGTGCTGCCGAGGCCGGTTACGCGTCGGGTCAGACCAATCTCGCGCGTAGCTACCATTACGGTCTTGGGGTGGCCAAGGACCTCGATCAGGCCCGCGGGTGGTATGCCAAGGCCGCCGCGCAAGGCAATGCCACAGCCCGCGAGCAGTTGCAGCTCGTGGACTCGCTTACCGGCATGGTGCGCCTCAAGACGCTCAGCGTCGAGGAGCGCGCCAGGCTCACCGAACTCGATTGGGTGCAGGCGGAGTTCCAATTCCTCAACGGCGAGCAGCGCGAGAAGCTCCACTCCTCCGACCCGACTCTCGCCCTCGCGCTTGGCATCAACTACCGCGATGGCACCAACGGTTTCGTGCAGGACTTTGGCCGCGCCTTCCATTGGTTTTCCGAGGCGGCGAAGAAAGGCAGCGGCACCGCTGAAGCAGAGTTGGGCAACCTACTTTTCCGCGGGCAGGGCCGTCCGGTCGACAAGGCCGCCGCCTATGCCCGCTTCCTGCGCGCGGCCGAACTAGGCGACGCCGTCGGCCAACTGAACGCCGGTTTTTGCCTCCTTCAGGGCGAAGGCGTCTCGCGCGATCCGCTCGCCGCGCACGATTGGCTCATCAAGGCGGCCGCCAAGGGCCAGGCCAATGCCCAGGCCCTCGTGGATAATCTCAAGCGCGACGCCGGCCTCCAGCTCCTCCTCGCCCAACGCAACGAGCAGCAGGCCTTGCGCAATGCCCAGCAAGGGGTCGTCGCCGCGTTGTCGAACCCGCCCCCCAGCGCGCCGGCCTACGATCCGATCAAGGACAACCCGATCCTCCAACAAGCCGCCCTCGCGACCAAGGTGTTGCAGGGTGATGCCGCGGCCCAGGCGCAGTTCGCCCGCCAGCAGCTCGACGAAAAGGCCCAGCGCGCGCTCATCAATGGCGACGGCAAGGCCCCCGCCGTCGCCTTGAACCAAGGTGAAGCCCTCGCCGACCAGGCCTTTGCGGCCCGGATCAAAGGCAAGAATCAGGAATGGATCCGTCTCCTGGAACAGGCTGCCACCGCCGGCCACCTCTCCTCGATGATGGAACTCAGCTGGCTCTACTTGGAAGACAAGAAAGGGCTGGGCGATCTCGCCAAGGGCCGGGCCTGGCTGGACAAGGCGGCCGCGACCGGGGAGGAGTGGGTGCTCGCGGAGCAGAAGAAATTTAAGGAGAGGTTTGCCGGAGCCGGGAGTTGGGAACTCGCCCTAGGCATGGAGGCCAGCAACAAGGATCGATTCGAGGAGTCCGGCAAGTTCTGGGAGCAGGCGGCCGCGCTCGGGGAGGCGCAAGCGATGCTCTATCTCGGGCACCTGCACAGCGGCGTGCCGATGTTCGCCGACGAGGATGTCGTGAAAGATCTGCCGCAGGCCCGCATCTGGTATCGGAAGGCCGCCGAGGCCGGCTCGGTCCGCGGGATGTTGTTCTATGGCGAGTATCTCCGCGATGCCGTGGGCGGGGCGCCCGATCTCGCGCAGGCCCGGCAGTGGTTTGACCGGGCTCTCGCCGCCACCACTGACGAGGATGAGCAGAAATGGATCCGGAAGGCGCAGGCCTCGCTCGAAGGCCAGACCCTTGAGTCGGCCGAGATCCTCGGCGCCTCCGCCTATCGCGCCAAGGAACACGCGAAAGCCATCGAATGGTGGAAGAAGGCCTCGGCGCTCGGCAGCAGCAACGCCAGCTTCGATCTCGGCTCCCTTTATGAAAAGGGCGAGGGCTTGCCCGTGAACCTGCCCGAGGCGCTGCGCTGGTATGAAAAGGCCGCCGAACAAGGCCATCGCGGAGCCGGAGGGTTCGTGGTGGAACTGCGCGAGAAAATGAAACTGCCTCCCAACCCGGCGGTGGCCGGCCCGACCGGGGGCTCGATCAGCGACGTGATGCTGTCCTTTGTTGCCCCGGCCGCGCCGGCGCCCGCCGCGAAGGAGATGGCCCCGCCGCCGCGCGCCCTCACCGCTGAGGAGGAGATTCTCGCCAAGATGCAGCTGCCGGACACGGGCGATGCAAAGAAGGATTCCGCGGCCGTCCACCAAACCAACGCCAAGGTTATGGCCCAGCTGGCCGAGCAGCATGCGCGCCTCAACCCGCCGCCACCCACCCCC
>JBDKHE010000419.1:0-3661 GCA_039797805.1 Verrucomicrobiota bacterium | reverse complement strand
TTTAGTCCGTACGTTCAATTTGTCCTGAACCCAGGCGGCGTCGGCGATGCCAACCCGCGCGACCGCACGTTCTTCCCGGCGCTGAGGACTGTCCGGACCGCGGATTCGTTTGCCGGCTCGTCCCGCCAGAGCGGGTCGCTAGCATGGTCCTTCACTTCCCATGAAGAATCGCCCCATTCTGATCCTCGTCGCTCTCATGTTGTGCTCGTCGCTGCCGGCCGCCACCGCGCCGGTGCGCGAGCGGCTGCTGATGGACGCGGGCTGGCGCTTTGCATTCGGCCATCCCTCCGATCCGGCGCAGGATTTTGATCATGCCACGGGATACTTTTCGTACCTGACAAAAGCCGGTTACGGCGACGGCCCGGCGGCGGCAGGTTTTGATGACCGGGCCTGGCGCCGGCTGGATCTGCCGCACGATTGGGCGGTCGAGGCGCCGTTTTCCGCCGCGGCCAGCCACAGCCACGGCTACAAGGCGGTCGGTCGCGGCTTTCCCGATCGCACGATCGGCTGGTACCGCAAGGCGTTTCACGTGCCCAAGACCGACGACGGCCGGCGCATCACCATCGAGTTTGACGGCGTGCACCGCGACTCGGTCGTGTGGGTGAACGGCTTTTATCTGGGGCGTCAGCCCAGCGGCACCACGAGTTTCCGCTACGATCTCACCGACTATCTGAACTATGGCGGCGAAAACGTGATCGCCGTGCGCGTGGACGTGGGTCTGGAGGAAGCCTGGTACTACGAGGGAGCCGGCATCTACCGGCACGTGTGGCTCTCCAAGACCGCACCGTTGCACGTGGCGCCCTGGGGCACGTTTGTCTCCACGGAAGTGGCGGCGGAGTCCGCGATCGTGACCGCCCGGGCGACGATCAGCAACGACGGTCCGGCGGCGGCGCAATTCAGCATCGAGCAGCAGGTGCTCGGGCCACAGGGCCGGGAAGTCGCCCGCGCCACGCTGGCATCCCTGACCCTGGACGCCGGGACGAGTGCCGCCTTTCCCTGCGGCTTGAAAGTAGAGGCCCCGCAGCTCTGGTCGCTGGAGAATCCGGTCCTCTATCAGCTGCTCACCACCGTGCGGCAGGGGGAGGCCATCGTGGACCGCTATGAAACCCCGTTTGGGATCCGCACGATCCGCTTCGACCCGGATCACGGCTTTTTCCTCAACGGCGAACACGTGCTCATCAAGGGCACGAACAACCACCAAGACCACGCCGGCGTCGGCGTGGCGCTGCCCGATGCGTTGCAGGAATTCCGCGTGCGGCGGCTGAAGGAGATGGGCAATAACGCCTATCGCACCTCGCACCATCCGCCCACGCCCGAGCTGCTCGATGCCTGCGACCGCCTCGGCATGCTGATGCTCGATGAGACGCGCCTGATGGGGACGGGCCCCGAGCAACTGGGCCAGCTCGAGGCGCTGATCCGGCGCGATCGCAACCACCCGAGTGTCATCCTGTGGTCCGTCGGCAATGAGGAATGGGCGATCGAGGGCAACGACAAGGGCGCGCGCATCAGTGCCGCCATGCAGGCCGTCGCGCGCCGGCTGGACCCGACCCGCCGCACCACGGTCGCCATCAGCGGCGGCTGGGGACAGGGATCCTCCACCACGGCCGATGTGATGGGTTACAATTACTACACGCACGGCAGCACCGATGAGCAGCACGCCAAGTTTCCCCGGCAACCCGGCGTCGGTACCGAGGAGACGACGGATCAGTTCACCCGCGGCATCTATTTCACCGACGAGGCGCGCTCGCATCTCGGACACAATCCCAATGCGAAGGGCGACTCCGGCGGCAATTGCACCCTGGGCTGGCAGCACTACGTCGCGCGGCCCTATCTCGCGGGCCTCTTCTTTTGGACCGGCTTCGACTACCGCGGCGAATCCACGCCGTTCAGCTACCCGGCGGTCAGCTCCCAGTACGGGCTCATGGACACCTGCGGTTTCCCCAAAGACAGTTATTATTATCTGCAGGCCTGGTGGACGGACCAGCCCGTGCTGCATCTTTATCCGCATTGGAACTGGCCGGGACGCGAGGGACAGCCGCTCACGGTGGGCTGCTACACGAATCACGAATCCGCCGAGCTGTTCCTGAACGGCGAATCGCTCGGGCGGAAGGACGTGCCGCGCAACGACCGCGTGGAGTGGCGCGTGCCCTATCAGCCCGGCACGCTCGAAGTGCGGGGCTACCGGGCCGGCAAGGTGGTCGGGGTCGCGAAGGTGGAGACAACGGGTGCCCCGGCGCGACTGGGCCTGATCGCGGATCGTCCGTCCATCCGGGCGGACGGCGCGGATGTGGTGGTGTTCACCGTGTCCGCCCATGACGCCGCGGATCGCCTCGTGCCGACGGCGGGGAATCTCGCGGAATTTTCCGTCACCGGTGGGCGCATCATCGGCGTGGGCAACGGTGATCCGGGGTGCCATGAAGCCGACCGCTTTGTCGAGACGCGCGTCCTGGTGCCGGTCGAGGATTGGCGCGGACGGATCGCGCCTGCGGGCACGGCGATGCCCTCGACCCACGCGTCGCTGGCCCCGATGCGGCTGCTGGGCAACTGGCTGGCGACCCGGCCCAAGAGCGGCGAACTCTACGACCTGAGTGCCACCTTCACCCTGGCCGCCGCGCCGACCGGGCGCGTGGAACTCTTCCTGCCCGCGCTGGGGAGCCGGACGACGCTCTGGTTGAACGGCCGGGAGCTCGGTCATGCCCTGGACACGACCCAAAACGGCCCGGCCCTGGTGCTGGAGGCGTCGCAACTGGTCGTGGGCGAGAACCGCGTGCAACTCATCGTCACCCCCTTCGCGGACAATCGTAATCACATTCCCGAGCTGTCGCGTCTGGGCACCGTGGCGCTCACGGATCCGGCCCCGCCCGCCCGGCGCAGCCTGTTCAACGGGCTCGCCCAGGTGATCGTGCAGGCGGACGCGGGAGCCGGAGCCATCCGCCTTACCGCAAAATCAGCCGGGTTGGAGCCGGCCACCGGCGTGGTTACCATGCAAGCGACGCGCCAGCCGCAGTCATTGCCCTGATTGAGAACGTCCCTAAACCCGTAACCCTCATGCAAGCGAAGATCGGCGCGGTCAGTCTCCTCGTTCGAGATTACGACGAGGCGATCGCTTTTTTCACCGGCAGTTTGGGGTTTGTCCTGTTGGAGGATAAACCGATGGGGGGTGGGAAACGATGGGTGCGCGTCGCGCCAGCTGCGACCACGGGGAGTTGTCTGGTGCTGGCCAAAGCCACCACGCCGGCCCAAGTCTCGGCCGTGGGCGCCCAAGCAGGTGACCGGGTTTGGTTGTTCTTGGAAACCGACAATTTCGCCCGCGATCACCAACACATGTTGGCTGCCGGCGTGCAGTTTACGGAGCCTCCGCGCCATGAGGCCTATGGCACCGTGGCTGTTTTTTGCGACTTGTACGGGAACAAGTGGGATCTACTCGAACCTCGGCGACCGGGTTGAGGCCCGTTCAGCCCACGGCTTCCTGCAACCGTTGGAAGGTGCGCTGGGCGCGCTCGGAAGCCTGTTGGTAATCCAGCTGGCTGAGCCCGGCCTTCACGAAGTTTTCCTGAGTCGGCTGCCAGTAGCATTCTTCCCCGGGAATGCCTTGGAAGCGGTCGGATGACGAGCTGGCGGCGAGCGCGAGCAGATGGATGATGGGATTGTGCCGGCCGGC
>JBDKHE010000418.1:0-4306 GCA_039797805.1 Verrucomicrobiota bacterium | reverse complement strand
CGAGCATAAATCGCTCGAGACATTCGACGTACACCTCCTCGGTGTAGGTTTCGACTCCGGCTTGCGGCTCGACGTCCAGGCGGGCGTTGGGGGCGGTCTCGGGCAGATTGACCGCCTCGAGGTTGGGATCGCGATCGAATTCGCGTCCCAGCGCGGCGATGAGCGCCTCAAAGCGTTCGGCGACCCGCTGATTCCAGAGGACCGGATTGAAACCGCCCTTGAGCGTGCGGTAAACCCCACCGCCGAATTCCTCGCCCCGCAGATAGTCGGGTACGTTGCGAACGCCTTTTGAGAAGGATTTGAACGTGAGCTGCACGACCAGCTGTCGGTGGTATTTCTTGGCAACCGCGAGGTCCGCGCGCAAAGAGGAGAAATCGTAACGGTTCCTTTCGGGCTCCAAGGTTCGCCAGGTGACCGCTTTCTGCAGGCCCTGAAAATGCGGCAGCGACAGCAGCTCCGGCGTGAGTCCACCGTGGTCCACATAAATGTAGTGCCCCGGGTGCCACTTGGCGGGTAGGGGCTCAGCGGCGAACGCCATTGCGAAAGAAGCCAGAATGAGAAGGAAGAGTGGAAGGCGGGGTAGTTTCATAAAGCAGGAATCATCGGCACTCGGGTCCCGTGGCGCCACTGGACATGGCGGCGCACAAACTTCCGCGGCGCGAGCTAGGAGGGAACCCGACTACGATAGCGCAATCGCTCCGCGCGCGCCATGAGTTCCCGCGCAATTTAAATGAGAATTTTCGCCGTAAAACTTCCCGGCGTTTTAGCGTACTAAATCCGCTTTGCTCTTCCCATTCATTTTGCGAAGCCAACGCTGGAGTCATGACTCCTTATGTGCCGCTGCCGCGGCGTTACGATGCCATTTCTTACACACGCTGCGGACGCAGCGGACTGCGCCTGCCACGACTTTCGCTCGGTCTTTGGCACAACTTCGGCGAGAGCGATCCCATCGATCAGCAGCGCACCCTCGTCCGCCGTGCATTCGATCTCGGCATCACGCACTTCGACCTCGCCAACAACTACGGTCCGCCGCAAGGCGCGGCCGAGGAAAACTTCGGCCGCATCCTGCGGAAGGATTTTGCCGCGCATCGCAACGAGCTGATCATCTCTACCAAGGCCGGCTACACCATGTGGCCCGGTCCCTACGGCGACTGGGGTTCGCGCAAGTACCTCCTTTCGTCGCTCGACCAGAGCCTGCAGCGTATGGGCATCTCGTACGTCGACATCTTCTACCATCATCGTCCCGACCCCGCCACGCCCCTTGAGGAAACCATGACGGCGCTCGGCGATGCCGTGCGCTCGGGCCGTGCCCTCTATGCGGGGATCTCCAACTATAAGGCGGACCAGACCCGGGAAGCCGCCGCGATCCTGAAGAGCCTCGGCGTGCCGCTGCTCATCCACCAGCCCTCGTACAATATGTTCAACCGCTGGGTCGAACCCGAGTTGCTGCCCGCGCTGGCCGACCTCGGCACCGGCTGCATTGCGTTCTCGCCTCTCGCCCAAGGTTTGTTGACCAACCGCTATCTGCAGGGCATCCCCGCGGACTCGCGGGCACTGAAGGCCGGCAGCTTCCTGAAGGCCGAACGTATCACGCCCGCTCTGCTCGCAAAGGTCCAGGCGCTTAACGAGGTCGCCACCGCCCGCTGCAGTTCGCTCGCGCAGCTGGCCGTCCTGTGGGTACTGCGAAATCCCGAAATCACCACGGTGCTCGTTGGCGCGAGCAAGACGGCGCAAATTGACGACCTGCACGCGGGCCTCCAGCAGCCGCCTCTCGGCGCCGACGAGCTCAAGAAGATCGAGACGATCCTCGCCCAGCCGGGTTGAGCACCCTCACGCAATTCCTTCAACCGGAGCAAACCTAGGAAACGGAGGACTGATGGCAGGACATTCTCGATACCCCTGCGTGCTCCTGTGAAATGACGGGGCGGCTCAACTCTTGTCGTATTCGGCGCGGGTCACGGGCTCGGCAGTGTCGTAAAGTAACGACGGTGGGTACCATGCCGGGTCCGCGGGACGGGGGCGCGTGGGACCGCCCCAGGTGGTGGCATCAGTGTCGCGCCAGCCGCGGCGACTCCAGTGCGGACCGCGCAACGGATCCCGCGTGCGGTTCATCCAGGCCAGAAGCTCGGCGTGCAGGCGCGCCCGGACAACCGCGTGCGCGGCAGAATCGATCAAATTGTCCAACTCGCCAGGATCAGCCGACAGATCATAAAGTTCGTCCGTATCGAGCAGATTGATGGCGAGCTTGTAGCGGCCATCGAACACGCAGCGGATCGGCGCGAATGCCCCGAAGCCATCGTGGTCGATCTCGAACCGGTTGAATTCGAGGAAGACCTCGCCGTGGACCGCCGCATCGGGCTGGCGGTACTGGTCGAGGAGCGACCGCCCCTGCAGCAGGGCTGGGACGGCGACCCCAAAGTAATCGAGCATCGTCGGCACGAAATCGATGTGCGACACGAGCGCGTCGCTCACGGCCCCGGCGGGGGCATATCCGGGCCAGCGCACGATGAACGGCACTCGCGCGATCTCGTCGTACATGCAGGGACCCTTGCCATGCAGGCCATGGCTGCCGAACATGTCACCGTGGTCGGCGGTGTATGTGACTAAGGCGTCCGGCACCTCGAGATCGATTGCCGCGATCACTCGGCCGACCTGGCCGTCCGAATAACTGTTGCATCCGAAATGGCGCGGATGCCGTAAACTCGCTCCGTTGCCCAGCCCCGTCATCGCCGCTTCCCACGTGGGCGCGGTGTGCGCGGCCCATTCCCGCTGGCTACGGGGTTTCGTCACCAGCGGATCGCCTGCGTTGGGCACCGGAAACTCGAAATCCTCGAAGGCGCTCGCGTAAGGCTCGGGGCAAATCCAAGGGTGGTGCGGCTCGTCGATCGAAACAACCAGGAAAAAATCCCGATCCCGATTCCGACGGATGAATTCGATGGCCCGATCGGCGGTGCGGTGCGCGTGGGTGAATTCCGAGGTGATCTTATGACGCGCGATTTCCGCCGGGCGAAGCGGCTGGCGCGACAGAAGGCGGGCGTCGTCGTTCGAAAGCGAATCGAGATAGTTGCGACCATCGAACCAGCAATCCGGATCCCATCCCTGCGGGCAGCGTCCGTCGCCAAAGTAATCAGTTCCGTCCAGATGCCATTTGCCGATGTAGCCGGTCGCAAAGCTCGCCGCCTGCAGCCGCTGGCCCAACGTCGGCAGATCGAGATGCGGCGCCATGTCGTTCGCGATGACCCCGTTGCTGTGCGGATAGAGGCCCGTCAGCAGAGCCGAGCGCGCCGGCCCGCACACCGGCGAGCACGTGTACGCGCGGCTAAATCGAACGCCGAGGGCCGCCAGCCGATCCACGTGCGGGGTCCCCAAGGCGAGCTCGGACCGGTAACAGCCCAGGCAATTCGCCCCCTGTGTATCGATGAGAAAGAAGATGGCTTGTTTTCTAGGCATGGTCGGGTGTGAAGCGCGTCGGCCCCAGCGCGCATTTATGCAACGAAGTCTGGCAGATCAGCCCACACCGCCTTCGTGGCCAGGATCATGGTATTTTCCGCGGCCCGAAGACCGGCAGGTTCGCGGGCACCGGCTCGCCTTGGAGCCAGCCGAGCGACGCGAGGAAACGGTCGGCTGTTATCACAGTTTCGCTGAAGCAATTCTGGCTTTTGCCGCGGTTAAAAAAGCCGTGTCCCATTCCCTCGTAGAAATGCACTTCGCATCGCGCGCCGACCGCGGTCATACTTTCCGCGAAACGGCGAATCTGCACCGGGGGGATGACGGTGTCCGCCGCTCCATGGAAGATCACCGTTGGCGGGGCGTCGCCCGTCACGTGATTGGCGGGCGAATGGGCGAGAAACTCCGCCTGCTTCGGCCCGAAGCGCCGTTCGAACGTCGCGTCGGCCACCTCGGCCGGGCGGCCGCCGATGACGGGATTGAACAACACCAGCGCAGCGGGTTTGAGCTGCACCTTCAAGTCGTCCGCCGCGTCGTCGCTGCCCGGCACCAGCGCAACACAGGCCGCGAGATAACCGCCCGCCGATCCCCCGCCGACGCCCAAGCGGGCCGGATCGATGCCCAGTTCGGCGGCATGCGCACGCACCCAACGGAAGGCGGACTTCGCATCCTGCTCGCAACACGCAGGCAGTTCGCTGCCCGAGGAAACGCCGCTGGATAGCAGTCGGTATTGCGCGCTGATGCAGACCATGCCACGAGAAGCAAGATAGGTGCTTTGCGGGGCCAGCTGGCTCGGCTCGCCGCCTGTCCACGAACCGCCGTGGAAAAACACGAGCGCCGGCCGCTGATCGGTTGCTTT
>JBDKHE010000417.1:0-3435 GCA_039797805.1 Verrucomicrobiota bacterium | reverse complement strand
CCATCGCCCTGACGGGCGCAAACGGCGGACGCCTCCACCGGCTCTGTGACACCAGCATCCGCGTCCCGGCCCGGGAAACTCCCCGGGTGCAGGAGTACCATCTGCCCGTCTACCACTGCCTCTCGCTGATGCTCGAGGACGCTTTCTTCGTCTAAACCCCTACCCCCATGAACCCCACCCACCAGCTCACCCGCTCCCAACAACGAGACTACCGCGAAAACGGCTACCTCCTCGGCCTGCCTCCGATCTACACCCCGGAGGAAATGGCTCGCATCAACGCCGAGTTGCCCAACCTGCTCGCCCTGCTCCGGCCGGGTGAAACGACCAAGGACATCCGCGAGTGGCACGAGACAAGCACCTACCTCTTCGAGATCGCAATGAATCCAAAGATCCTGGACCTCGTCGAGGGCGTGCTCGGACCCAACTTCTACTGCTGGGCGAGCAACTTCTTCATCAAGGAACCGCGCTCGCTTTCGACCGTCGGCTGGCACCAGGATTCCTATTACTGGCCGATGGCCCCGCACAATTCCGTCACCGTGTGGCTCGCCTTCGACGACGTCGACGAGGTCAACGGCGGCATGAAGCTCCTCCCCGGTTCGCACCTCGGCGGCGTCATCAAGCACCGCCGTTCCAAGGAAACCAGCTCGGTGCTGACCCTCGAGTTGGAAGACGGCAGCGACTTCCACGCCGACCAAGCCGTGCAGTTCCGTCTCAAGGCGGGCGAATGCTCCCTGCACGACGACCGCGCCATCCACGGCTCGCCCGCCAACCCGTCCGACCGCCGCCGCGCCGGCCTGACGATCCGCTACTCGGGCACCAACGTGAAGAACGACCTCTCGGTGAACCCGAATTTCAAGGCCTACCTCTGCCGCGGCGTCGACGACTACCGGCACAACCCTGTCGGCACCCCACCCACGCAGCGCTACGCCCGGCCCGACTTCAAACCCGTCAGCAACGAGGAGGCCGGCAAGGGCTGACGGGTGCGCCATCCATGAGCGACTGGGTAAACCCTCTATTTCCCCCCCTGGGGCCAATCCCCCCGGAGTTGGTCTTGGACCGTGAGCACGTCGAACGGCTCCGGCGTGGCTCGGTTGTGGGAGCGTCAGGCGAACGTTGGAGGGCTGGTCTCCTGACCAGCCGCGGTCGGTCAGGAGACCGACCCTCCAATATTAGCGGCTGGAGTGCGCGCAGCTCCTCTCCTTACCGGATCGATTCATTGCCCCGGCGCTTGCGCCTTGGAACCCTGCTCGCACTGCTGCTGGCCGCAGCCCTGCACGCAGCGTCGCTTGGGGCGGAAACTACGCCCACGGCGCTGCCCGGGGCCGAAGCCGTGGTCTACGCCGAGCGAAACGGTGAGCCACTGCGGCTATTCGTGGTGAAGCCCATCGACTGGCAACCGACCGACCGGCGTCCGGCGCTGATGTTTTTCTTCGGCGGTGGCTGGACCACCGGCACGCCGGCGAGTTCGGTCTTCTGGGCGCGTTTTGCCGCGGATCTCGGAATGGTCGGCCTGGCGCCGGACTACCGCACCAAGGGCCGGCACGATACGCCACCGCAGGCCGCGGTGGCCGACAGTCGCGCAGCGCTGCACTGGGTTGAAGAGCACGCCGCAACCCTGGGCATCGACCCGGCCCGCATTGCCGTCGGCGGCAATTCCGCCGGCGGCCATGTCGCGCTCTGGACGGCCATCACGGCGGCGCCGCCCGGTTCGAATCCGGATGAATCACCACGGCTCAAACCCGCGGCGCTGATTCTGTTCAGCAGTGTGTCCGACACATCGAGTGAAACCGGTTACACGCCCCAGCGTTTCGGAGCGGACACCCTTGCGCTATCCCCGGTGCACCAGCTCGACGCCCACATGCCCCCGATGCTGGTCTTTCACGGCGACGCCGACCAGACCGTGCCCCTCCGCCAGTCCGTGGCCTTGCGCGACCGCCTGATCGCCTCGGGCAACACCTGCGAACTGCATATCGTGCCCGGTGGCGGACACAACTTCGGCCAGGACGTGCCGGCTTGGCAGGAAAAATCGCGCGAACTGATGCACGATTTTCTGGAGCGACTGGATCTGCTGCCCCGAAATCGGTCGGTAGCCAAACCTGAGTAAAGACGGGCGTCGTCAAGCGACGCCCCTACGAGAGGATTCTGGTGTAGGGGCGCCGCTTGACGGCGCCCGGTCTTGCGCACTCGCACTCGCGCCCGTCCCCGCTCATCAGCCCCCCAGACCCGAGACCCCAGATCCCGGACCCAGGTTTCCTCCTCCCTTCTCCCTGCTCCCCCATCACCACCACCCGCGTTGAGTCGCCGCGGTCAGGGCCTCCTCGAGGGGCGCCAGTTCAGGATGCCACAGCCGTTCCCATTCCAGACTCATGGGGCCGGTGTATTCGTTCCGGAGCACCTCGCGCAAAGGCGTCATCGGAAACTCCCCCTCGCCGGGCAGACGGTAGGTGAAAGGATGTTTCTTCCCGGGGATGCTCACGCTGTCCTTGACGTGCAGGTGCACGACATGCGGCTTGATCGCCCGCCAGGTCACGAGCGGGTCCTCGCGTCCGGACTTCCAGGTGTGATGGGTGTCCCAGAGAATCCCCGTTCCCGGGGCCAGGCGCAGAAAGCCGAGGATGGATTCTGCCGTGAAGAGGGCATCGTGGGTCTCGATCATCAGGTCGGCCTGCCAGCCGTGCTCGGCCCGCAAGGCCCGCCACCAGGCGACCGTCTCAGCCATGGCCCGATGCGTGGCGGCATCCGCGCCATGACCGCCATCGAAGGCGCGCAGGCGTGGCACGCCAAGGGCCTCGGCCCATGGCAGGAATTGCAGAAAAGCCTCCCGGTCCTCCGGCGTGTTGCCCGCCAGTTTGAGCGAGGTGTCGAGCGAGAGGATCCTGACCGGCTGCGCCGCCAGCCTGCTCGCCATGGCTGCCGGCGTGCCATAGGTGGCGGCGAACCAAGTCGGCAAATCAATCGTCCCGGCCAAAGCCCGCAATTCGACCCCGGGCAGACCATGCCGCGCCGCCAGCGCCAACGTTTGCTCCAGAGTCAGATCCGGACAGCCCAGCGACGAAAAGGTACGGGAGTAAGCCATTGCTGGAGGCTGACACCATAATCCCAGCGGAGACAATCCAAAGGCGAAGTTCCGAGGATCAAGAGCCAGGAATCAAAGGCCAACTATCAAAACTCAAAAGCCAAAGCGCGGGGAGAAGACCAAGAGTTCAGCGGACGCACCCGGCAACGGATTCACTTTAAGTGGCATTGCATGTCATCCGAGGCGCGAGAAGCGCTCTGAGCCCGAACACGCGGCAAAGGGACTTGCCGCGCCACCTTCGTATTCGCGAGTTGAAGTTCCAAGTTTAGGCTTAAGGGCTGCTCGTCGTTTGGAGTTAGTAATTAGTAATTAGTAATTGGTATTTAGTATTTAGTTTTCGCTCACCGCCCACCGCCCAC
>JBDKHE010000416.1:0-3950 GCA_039797805.1 Verrucomicrobiota bacterium | reverse complement strand
CAGACCGGCTGGGGCAAGCTCACGCACCTTGATCGAACCGCCGGCTTCTTTGAGTCGCTGAGCATTCCCTTGCCCAAGCTCAACGCGATCATGGCCGGGGCCACCGAGTGCGGCGGCGGGGTGCTGCTGGCCCTGGGTCTGTTCGCGCGGCCGGCTTCCGTGCCGCTGATTTTCACCATGCTCGTGGCGTATGGGACGGCTGACCGGGACGCGTTGAATGCCATCACGAGCGATCCGGACAAATTTGTGACGGCCGCGCCGTTCCTGTTCCTGCTCGCCTCGCTGATCGTCCTGGCTTTTGGCCCCGGGAAGCTGTCGCTCGATGCACTGCTGGGCGGCAAGGGCCGCGCGTCCTCGGCGTCGGTTTGACGCGCTCAGGCCACCACGACCTTCGTGCCGGCGATCAGGTCATGGATGCAGCGCTGGTCTTCGCGGAAGATGAAGCAGCAGTCGACCAAAGTGTAGGCGAGGCCGACGAAGGGGACGGCACCCAACAGGCCGTTGACGAATACCCGGAGCAGAAAAACCTTAACGAAGCCGGGATTGCCCTCGTCATCAAAGTTCACGATCCGGATGCCGAGGAATTTTTTGCCCAGGGTCTGGCCGCGCGTGACGAGCAGGTAGATCTGGATGCCCAACAGCACCAAGGCCGCGCTGCCGGCGGTGATGAAGCCCGCCAGCAGCAGGACGGTGTTGGGGTGGTCCGGCGTGGTGAAAACACCGGCCATCACCAGCATCACAAAACCAGGGGCGACGAAAATGAAACCGATGATGCTGTCGAGCAGGTAGGCCCCCAGCCGCAGCCAGCGGCCGGCCAGTGGCAGGGTGCTGGCGGGGCTGTAGGTCGCCTGGGTGCCGGCAAGGTTTGCCACGATGACGGGCTCGACGGTTTGCGGCGTCGCGGGAGTCCCTCCAAATTCGGCAAATTCTCCGAGCGTCCGCCAATCCTGCTCGTTGGTGCGACGCGCCTTGGTCTGGAGGTTGGCGCGACCACCTGTCATCCATTGCTGGATTTGGGTGACCGACACGGGACCGTATTCTTTGCCGTCTGCTCCGATGATGAAAAACATGTTCCTCTCAGCATGCGACCTGGGGCCGTCGGGTCAATGGTGAGGTCAACCGATTGGACGGTCATTCCTCGCCATGCTTCTCGTGGACCCGTTGGCGGAGGGCCTTGGTGGCCTTTTTGAAATCAACCTTTTGCTTCAATTGCACCGGCTTGCTGGACCGGCGTACCTCGAAGGCGTTGGTGCGCTGGATGCGCTGATAGGCCTCCCAGCGGGACGGATCAAGGCTTCCGTCGGCGAGCGCGGCCTGGACGGCGCAACCGGGTTCGACCGTGTGGGAGCAGTCGCGGAACTTGCAGCGCGCGGCGGCCCCGGCCACATCGCTGAAGGCGGCGTCGATGCCGGCGGCGGCATCCCAGGGCTGGAGTTCCCGCATTCCCGGGGTGTCGATCACAATGAAGCCGGAGGGCGTCACGATGAGCTCACGCTGCGTGGTCGTGTGCCGGCCCTTGTTGTCGGCCTCGCGCACCTCCTGCGTGTCCTGCAGGCGCTCGCCGACCAACCGGTTGATGAGGGTGGATTTGCCGACGCCGGAGGAGCCGAGGAGGGCGATGGTGCGGCCGGGCAGGAGGTACGGGGCCAGCGCCTTGAGGCCGCGCCGGGTCTGGGCGCTGATGACGAAGACCGGCACGTCGCGACCGGCGACGCTCAGCTCACGGGCGATCGCTGCCGTGTCGTCGTTGAGGTCGGCCTTGTTGAGCACGATCACCGGTTGCGCGCCGCTGGCCCAGGCGGCGGCGAGATAGCGCTCGGTGCGGTTCAGGTTGTGGTTGCCGTCGAGGGCGCTCATCAGGAACACGGTGTCCACGTTGGCGGCGACGACCTGCTCGTGATCTACGTCGCCGGCGGCCTTGCGCGAAAATTTGGTCAGGCGCGGCAGCACCGCATGGATGTTGGCGCGGGTGTCGTCGCCGGGTTGCGGACTGATCGCCACCCAATCGCCGATGGCCGGGTATGCGGAGGCGTGCCGCGCGTCGTGGATGAATTTGCCGGTGCATTCACCCAGGCGCGCACCTGATTCGCCGGTGACCTCGAAGAAGCCCTTCAGCTCCAGCGTCACGCGGGCTGGCAAGAAGCCGGCGGCGGCATGCGGGGCGAAGGCGGCGGCAAAATGGTCGTTCCAGCCGAGTTGGGTGAGGGTCACAGAGGGCAGGCTGGCACTGCCCACCCGGCCCGCGCAACGCTGCGTTTGCCGGCCCGAGGGGCGGGATGGCAACCAATGGCATGCTTAAGCCAAAGGATGCGAAGGATTTCGGATCGAAAGGGCGTATCTTATGTGCATGCCCAAAATGTCCCACGCCATTGAGGGTTGGGCCCATCAAGCCACCCTTACCCCCTCCAAGACGGAGCGCGCCGTGCAAATGCGGTTGCCCATTCCCAACAGCGTGCCGGACCAGCCCGGACTGTGGAAATATGAGCGGGTGACGCGCTCACCGCTGGTCATGGTCTCGGCGATCCTGCTCTCCGTGGGCCTGCATGTCATCGCACTCTATGGTTTCAACCATCGCGCCGCGCCCAAGAAGGCCGTGGTGGTGGATGACAGTCCCATCATTCAGTTGGTCATGCCCGACCTGAAGGATGATGAGGAGAAACCCATCGAGTCGCTCGAGAATGACGAAGCCATGGAGGCTCCGGCCATTTCCGTGCCGATGCTGGCTGACATTCCCACGCTCGTGCCGGTGAACGCTTTCGTCCAACCCCTGGACTTTACGCCGAGTCTGCCTTCCAACCTGGACTCTGTCCGGCTGTCGGCGGTGCCGGTCAACATCGCGCGGGGCAGTGGCACGGCCGCCAAGCTGGGCAAGATCTTTGATGTCTCCCAACTCGACCGGCAGCCAACCACGATCTTCCAGCCGCCGCCCAAGTTCCCTTATGAGCTGCGCAAGGAGTTCGCCGAGGCCGAGGTGGTCGTGGGGTTTATCATCACCACCAAGGGTGAAGTGGTTAATCCCTACGTCATTTCCTCGGACAACCGGCGCTTCGAGGAAGCCGCCTTGCAAGGTGTGTTGAAATGGAAGTTCCGTCCGGGAATGAAATCCGGCCGGCCGGTGAACACCCGCACGCAGATCTCGATCCACTTTCAGGTAACGGCCAACGACTAGCGCGGGCGCCTCCTCAGGCGATTTTGGCCGCTAGGCTTCTTGAGAGTCGCGTCATGAACTGACGGAAGAAGGAATAACTTTCACACCTTGCCCAACACACCCCGCCCTGCCGGGCACCCCTCTTCCTAGAGGGGATTTCCGGACCAGTTCATTGGGTCCCCTCTAGGAAGAGGGGTGTCGCGAAGCGACGGGGTGTGTCAGGCTGGTATGCGAGCCTGAATAGATCCTCGCTGAGGGCACTCGGGTGGTGTGGGCTTGGGTGCAACCGACTGAGCGACTCAGGCGGTCAGCTCCGGCGTCGGCTGGGCGCGCCAGAACAAGGCCGTATGCCCGACGGCACCGACGCAGAGGCAAGGGGCGGCCGACTCAATGGCCGAGCACAAATCGGCACGGACGTGCCGGTCCTGGCCGCCGGTGAAGCGCAGTTTTACCAGTTCGTGGAGATCGAGCTGGCGGTTGAGCTCGACCAAAAAAGCCGGGGTGACGCCTTCCTTGCCCAGCCATGCGCCGTCGGGCAGCGTCTGGCCGCGGCCGCGAAGCTTGGTCTTTTCTGCACCGGAAAGGGAAGGGAGTTCGGTCATGGGCGAAAGCTATCGAGCGGCAATTCCCGCCATTGTCCAGCCGGCAGGTCGCCGAGATCGAGGTGACCGAAGCGGGCGCGGTGCAGGGTGAGGACTTCGCAGCCCTGGGTCGCGAACATCCGGGGGTCCTGGTGGTACTTGCCCTCGGTGAGCTTGAGCTCGGCCTCCCGGGGGCCGTGCACGGCCAGTTCGGGGGGCAC
>JBDKHE010000415.1:0-2698 GCA_039797805.1 Verrucomicrobiota bacterium | reverse complement strand
TGTGCCCGGTCATAGTGAGGCAGGCGACCAGGTGGAGCTCCGATTCGAAATGAACACCCTGGTCGTGCTGAACACCTGTCAGCACCCGCTGGATCCCGACCCGACCTATCGCCCTCGCTCGGTGCGTCTGGAGGTGTTCGTGAATCCTCCGGTGCCGGCGGACGATCCCTGCCGCAATTCGCGTCCGGAGAACACCCGGGCCTTTATCAACACCGAGAACTATCACCGGCTCCGCGGGTGAGGCCGCGGCAGCAACCAGAGCCTCATGGCAAGTGACCATCAAACGGAACCAGCATGAACACCCTCACTGAAAGTCAGCTTGATCCCGCCACCGCGGTGTACCGCCACACCGTCCTCGCGGGCGACCATTGGTCGCGGGAAATCAAACGCGGTCAGGTCATGCGCATCGTGGACCTCGAGGGTAACCAGGCCGCCGACACCCTGTTCTATGATGCCCGGGACCCGGCCAACCGCTACAGTGCATCCGACACGGTGCGCCGCCAGTCGGCGCTCTACCTGACCACCGGCACCCCGCTGGTCTCCACCCGGGGGGACGTGTTGCTGACGATTGTGGCCGATACCTGCGGCCGTCATGACACCTTGGGCGGAGCCTGTTCCCGCGAGAGCAACACGATGCGCTACGCCCTGGAGAAAGAGCCCATGCACGCCTGCCGGGACAGCTTCATCCGCGGCGCACAGGAGTGCGGCTGCCACCTCGGCAAGCGCGACATCACCTGCAACATCAACTTCTTCATGAACGTGCCGGTCACACCGGACGGTCGCCTGACCTTTGCCGACGGCGTCTCCGGTCCCGGCCGCTACGTCGAACTCCGCGCCGAACGCGACGTCCTCGCCCTGATCTCCAACTGCCCGCAGCTGAACAACCCCTGCAACGCATACAACCCGACACCGATTGAGGTGATGGTTTGGGAAGTGGCCGACGCGGGAGGCGTCGGAGTAGTTGGTAGTTAGTAGTTGGTAATTGGTCACATGAAATCAGCCGTTAACAGGGCCGAGCGAGCGAAGGTATGCGTTCAGACGAGGAAGCAGTTCTCGCAGCAGCCTCTGAATTGGTCGCTTTTGCTCACTCGTGAGCAGGGACCTTTTGTCCGCCCTGCGCAGGAAATGGCGAACTTCGTACAACGACCCTCTGGCAGTGCGGACGAAACGTTTGTTGTCCGCTGGAGAGGCCCGTCCAAATCCTTCGGCGATGTTTGCGCCGACACTGTCGGCCGCGCGAACCAGCTGATGACCGATCGTGGACTTCGGAAAAGTATCCCATTGGGTGACTATTTCCCAAACGGCGTCAGCCAAGTTCTCAGCCAGCGCGTAAACCTCCAAACTCTCGAGCGCGAATGTACCCATAAATGATCTCCTTTTGTGGCCCGCTTAACGCTTATCGCGGCCCGGCCACCAAATACCAACTACAAACTACCAACTACTCTCTACGCTTGTTCTCCAAAATCCTCATCGCCAACCGCGGCGCCATTGCCTGTCGCGTCATCCGCACCTTGCGCCGTCTCGGGATCCAATCCGTGGCCGTTTACTCGGAGGCTGATGTTGGTTCGCTGCACGTCAGCCTGGCGGATGAGGCGGTGCTGATCGGTCCGCCACCGGCGGCGCAGAGCTATTTGCTCGGGGAGAAGATCATCGAAGTGGCGAAGCAGACCGGGGCGCAGGCGATTCATCCGGGCTATGGATTCCTCAGCGAAAATGCCGGATTCGCCGAGGCCTGTGCCGCTGCCGGCATTGTTTTCATCGGACCGAAGCCGGACCAGATGCGGCGTTTCGGTTTGAAGCACACCGCGCGGGAGATCGCCCAGGCGGAGGGCGTGCCGCTGCTGCCGGGCACGGGCCTGCTTTCCGATGTGGCGGTCGCTCTGCAGGAGGCGGAGACGATCGGCTATCCGGTCATGATCAAGAGCACTGCCGGGGGCGGCGGCATTGGCATGCAGCTGTGTTGGAGCGCGGCGGAACTCGAGCCCGCCTTCGCGCGGGTGGACCGCCTGAGCCGGAGCAATTTCAAGGAAAGCGGCCTTTATCTCGAGAAATATGTGGAGCGCGCCCGGCACATCGAGGTGCAGATCTTCGGCGACGGCCGCGGACACGTGGTCGCCCTCGGCGAGCGCGAGTGCTCGATCCAGCGCCGCAACCAGAAGATCATCGAAGAAACCCCGGCACCCAACCTGCCCGCAAAGGTCCGGCAACAGTTGCTGGACTGTGCCGAGCGGCTCGGTCGGGCGGCGGGGTATGAGAATGCCGGCACGGTCGAATTCGTGTACGACGATGCGGCCCAGCAATTCTATTTTCTGGAAGTGAACACCCGGCTGCAGGTCGAGCACGGCGTGACCGAGGAAGTGACCGGCATCGATCTGGTGGAGTGGATGGTGCGGCAGGCGGCGGGCGAAATGGATCTGGCCACGTTCACCCGTCAGGTTTGCGGGGCGTCGATTCAGGTGCGGCTGTACTCCGAGGATCCGGGCAAGAACTTTCAGCCGGCCACCGGGATCCTGACGGAACTGGTTTTTCCCCGCGGTATCCGTCTCGAGACCTGGGTGGAGCGGGGCAGCGAGATCAGCCCGTACTACGATCCGATGATCGCGAAGTTGATCGTGCGCGGAAACGACCGAGAGGAAGCACTGACGCGGTTAACGCAGGCGCTGGCGGACACCCGCGTGGCCGGGATCGAGACCAATCT
>JBDKHE010000414.1:0-4636 GCA_039797805.1 Verrucomicrobiota bacterium | reverse complement strand
TTGCCGGAGCGGAGGACCACCATGCCGACATTGGCGGTGTAGGGACTGGGATAGATCGAACCGACGGGCTCGCGGGCCGACCACACATAGTTGATCGCCCGGGTGCGGAGAGGCCAAAGGGAAGTTTCGAATATCACAAAGACCCGGGCGCAGTAGTCATCGCCTTCCCGGGTCCGCTCGGGCGCAACCGGCTTGAGGGCTTCGGCAACCTTCCAGCTCCAGGCCAGGCGGGCCCGGCTCGGTGCGGCGATCGGCAGCTTGCGAACCAATGCGGCGTGGGCAGTGTCACTCCGGGCATGCAGAACGGGTCCCATCTCCGGGTCTCGTTCGACCGCATAGGTGGTTGCCTTGGTGAAGAGTTTCTCGACGCGCCAGGCCTGGCGCCAATCTCCGGAAAGCCCGTCAAACAGGTCGGGGGCAGCGGAGAGTCCTCCGGCCGTCACGAAAGCGGAGATTATCAGCAACCAGAGGCGAGGCATTCCCGTGGGAGCCACGAACGGGCCATCGTATTCCGAAAGGATTTGCCCTCAACCGCCTCGCTCGCACGTTCGACCCTTTATGAGCCCGCGTGAACTGCCCATCTACGAACTCGAGGACCGCCTGCTGGCGGCCGTTCGGGAGCGTGGGCGGCTCATTGTGCAGGCGCCGACGGGCTCGGGCAAATCGACCCAGGTGCCGCAGATGCTGCTGAACCGGGGCTTGTTGGGTGAAGGCGAGGTGGTTGTGCTGCAGCCGCGGCGGCTGGCCGCCCGCATGCTGGCGAAGCGCGTGGCGGAAGAGGTGGGCACCCAGCTCGGCAATCTGGTCGGCTATCAGATCCGGTTGGACTCAAAGGTTTCCAAGGCAACCCGCATCCGCTTCGTGACCGAGGGCATTCTGCTCCGGCAGATGACCTTTGATCCCACCCTGCGCGGCATCAGTGCCATCGTTTTCGACGAGTTTCATGAGAGGCATCTGTACGGGGATATTTCGTTGGCGCGGGCGCTGCAGATCCAGCAGAAGCAGCGGCCGGACCTGAAACTCATCGTGATGTCCGCCACGCTTGATGCGGTCCAGCTGCAGGGTTACCTCGCGCCCTGTGAAGTGCTGACCTCGCAGGGGCGGACGTTCCCCGTGCGGATCGAATACCTGCCGAAAACGGTGGATTTTGAACATGACCCGGTGTGGACCGTGGCGGCCCGCGAATGTGAACGCGTGGCGGCGCAGACGCAGGGGGACATCCTCGTGTTCATGCCGGGCGCGTATGAGATCAACCGCACCGTGCAGGAGGTGCAGGGCTCCCATGCCCTGCGGGGCTTTGCCTGTTATCCCTTGCACGGGGAACTGCCGCCGGAGCAGCAGGACCGCGCGGTGGCGCGCTACGACACGCGAAAGATCATCGTCTCGACCAACGTGGCCGAAACCTCGCTGACCATCGACGGGGTGACCGTCGTGGTGGACTGCGGCCTGGCGCGCGTCGCGCGCTATGATCCCCATCGCGGCATCAACACGCTGTTGATCGAAAAGATCTCGATCGCGTCCTCCGACCAGCGCGCCGGCCGCGCCGGGCGCACGGCGCCGGGGGTGTGCGTGCGGCTCTGGACCGAGCGCGAGCATGAGAAGCGGCCCTTGCAGGAGCTGCCCGAGGTGAAACGCCTCGATCTGGCCGAGGTGGTGCTGACGCTCAAGGCGGCGGGCATCGACGACATCACGAGTTTTCCCTGGTTGGAGAAGCCGGAGCCCAAGGCGCTGGAGCGGGCGGAGATGTTGCTGGCGGATCTGGGGGCGGTAGGGCCGGTCTCCGACCGGCCCATTTCCGGGCAGGCCGGTCAGAGACCGGCCCTACGAATTACGGAGATCGGTCGCAAGATGCTGCGTTTCCCGATGCATCCGCGTTATGCCCGGATGTTTCTCGCGGCGCAGGACTACGGCTGCGTGCGCTCGGTGGCGCTGATGGCGGCGCTGACGCAGGGCCGGAATTTCCTCCTGCGGAATGTCGACAAGCGCACCCAGGAGGCGCGCGACGATCTGTTCGGCGAGGAACACGAGTCCGATTTCTTCCTGCTGATGCGGGCGTGGCGCTATGCCGACAAGGCCAACTACAACGCTGACGCCTGCCGGCGGCTGGGCATCCATATCCAGGGGGTGCGCGCGGTCGGTCCCTTGTTTGAGCAGTTCTTGAAGATCGCCGAGGCCGAGCAGCTGGATATCGCTGAAAAACGCATCGACGGCGTCGCGGTGCGGAAGTGTGTGTTGGTAGGCTTCAGCGACCATCTGGCCCGCCGGCTGGACCAGGGGACGCTACGCTGCGAACTCGTGCACAAGCGGAAGGGAGTGCTGGCGCGAGAAAGCTGTATTGACCAGGCGACGCTGCTGGTCGCGGCCGAGATCACCGAGATCGAAAGCCGGGGTGAGGTGAACACGTTGCTCAATCTTTGCACGGCGGTGGAGGAAGCGTGGTTGAAGGAGATCTTCCCGGATGATTTTCAGGACGCGGGCGGGGTCGGGTATGATGTCAACGCCCGGCGCGTGCTGGCGCGGAATGAGCGGCGCTTCCGCGACCTGGTGCTGGAGTCAAAGCAGACGGCGGAGGAGCCGCCCGCCGGGGAAGTGGCGGCGTTGCTGGCGAAGGAGGTCCTGGCCGGGAACATCTTGCTCACCGAATGGAACGAGGCGGTGGAGCAGTGGATCGTGCGCGTGAATTGCCTCGCCAAATGGTGGCCGGAGCTGGAGGTCAACCCGATCACAGACGCCGACCGGGCGACGCTGATCGAGCAGATCTGCTATGGCAGCTACGGTGCGCGAGAATTGAAGGACAAGCCGGTCATGCCGGTGCTGCGGGACTGGTTGCTGGCGGAACAGCTGGCTGTGCTCGATGACTACCTGCCCGAGCGGTTGATCATGGCCAACGGGCGCAAGGCCCGGCTGACCTACACCAAGGACGGCCCTCCGGTGCTGAGCGCCCGCATCCAGGAACTCTACGGCGTCAGTTCCACCTTTACCCTCGGCCATGGCCGCGTGCCGGTGAAGATCGAGGTCCTGGCCCCGAACCAGCGCCCGATCCAGGTGACCGACGATCTGTCGAACTTCTGGCGCGATCAGTACCCCAAGATCAAGACCGAGCTATCCCGGCGTTATCCCCGGCATGAATGGCGCTAGTCCGGGCTCGGGTTCCCTGGGTCGTTTTGTCCGTCGTTTTTGCTTCCGCCCCGGCACAAGAACTGCGTATTGATCGGCAAGATGGCATCCACGCACGCCCTAGACCAACACGCCAAACTCCGGGCCGAGATTCGCAGTCTCGGTGCGACCTTGGGCCAGACCATTGCGGCCCTGGAGGGTCAGCGGACCTTGGACACCGTGGAGAGCCTCCGCACACTCGCCAAGGAAAGCCGGACCGGGGCGGCCGCGGCGTCCCGTGAGCTGGCCCAGACCATCGGCCGATTGACGCCGGCCGAGGCCTTCAACCAGGCGATGGCCTTCACCCTCTATTTCGAACTGGTCAACCTGGCGGAGGAGAACTTCCGCATCCGGATTCTCAACGAGCGCAACCAGCGTCACCGGGCCGCCCTCGCCGCGGGGCATGTCAGCGAGCCGATGAGGGAATCCATCGAGGCGGCGGTCATCGAGCTTAAGCACGCGGGGGTCTCCGCGCAGAAGATGCAGAAGCTGGTGCGTCAGCTGGCGGTGGAGTTGGTGTTCACGGCCCATCCCACGGAGTCCAAGCGCCGCACGATGTTGGAAAAGCTGGCCACGCTGGCCGGCATGTTGCGGAGTCATTCGCTCGAGGAAATCCAGCATGGGCCGGAAGTGATCCGTCGCGAGATCGTCTCGCTCTGGCTGACCGATCGCAGCCGCACGGAGCGTCCGGAGGTCACGGATGAGGCCCGGACCGGCCTGTGGTATTTTGACCGCACGTTGTACCGGCTGCTGCCCCGTTTGCATGCCGACCTGCAGGATGCCCTGAATCGGCACTACCCAGGTGTGCGGGCGCCGAACCGCTGGTTGTCCTTTGGCTCGTGGATCGGCGGGGACCGGGATGGGAATCCCGGGGTCACTGCCGAAGTCACCGCCGAGGTCCTGCACATGAACCGCCGCATGGCGATCCGGAAGCTGGCCGATGTCCTCTATCAGCTGGCCGGTTCCCTCACGGTATCGGACCGGCGGGCCCGGTTCACGCCCGCGATCCGGCGCATGGCCCAGGAGTGCCGGACGTCGTCCGGGCAGATGAGTCGCATCGGCCAACGCTATCCTCGAGAGCCGTACCGGATCATCCTGAGCAGCCTGCGCGAACGGTTGCTGGCCCAGGCCGATCTGAACCTGGTGGATGAGGCCAGTGCCACCGGGCCCAAGGAAACGGTCGAGCAGGTGCGCTCGATTTTGGCGCAGATTGAGTCGGACCTGCTGCGGGAACGCGCGGCGCCGCTGGCCAGCGGATTGTTGCGTGATGCGCTGACCTGCGTGGACGTTTTCGGGCTGAACACGGCCCGCCTTGACCTGCGCCAGCATTCGGGTCCGCACGGCCGGGCCATCGCGGAGTTGTTGCAGCAACCCGGCTACGAAACGCTGGAGGAGGTCCGCAAACAGGAGCTGCTCACGGCGGCGCTGGCCGGGGCTGCCGTGCTCCCGGATGACAAAGTTGCCGCTTTGTCCGCGGACA
>JBDKHE010000413.1:0-4337 GCA_039797805.1 Verrucomicrobiota bacterium | reverse complement strand
TTTGCCCGGGCCACGGTTGCGATCAAGGACGGCAAAGTGGAGATCGGTGTAGACCCGAACGACGGGATCTTTGCAATGGCGTATGGCATCATGAGGGCCGCGCCGATGACCGAGGCCCTGGAAAAGCGCACGCGCTACCAACACAGCCTTGAGGCTGAATTGAAATGCTTGGATGGCGTGCTTGAGATTGCGGAGAGCCTGCTGGCCCAACCCGACCAAGCGAAGGAGCAAAACGTCACCCAATCCATGCTGAACGACGCGCGGACGGTTCAACGGCTGAAAACGGATCATCTGCTCGAACCGTGGGTCTTTTTTGCAAGACCGGAACCCGACCTCGCGAAGGCCTATGCCTCTTATCGCGGCGGTCACCGGGATCAGCTCTTCAGGTATTTGCACGATGTCTATCTCGGGCTGCCACCGGCACCGCGTTCGCCTGCGGACACCGACAAAAAGTAGACCGCAAACTGCCGCCGGTTTTCTGGCTGATTGCCCTCGGGTAAAAAAGTATTGCTTGATCTTCGTCGCGTCGCCGCGTAACGGCTCGGCCCCACATGAAGTGTCTCATCATCGCCGAGAAGCCCTCCGTCGCCGCCGACCTGGCGCGCGCGCTCGGCAAGATCCCCAAGAAAACCGACCACTACGAAAACGACGAGTACGTGATCTCGTCGGCGGTCGGCCATCTGGTCGGTCTCCAGATGCCGGAGGACATCGACAAGAAGAAATACGGCTTCTGGCGCCTCGAGACCCTGCCCATCATCCCCGACGAATTCGAACTGCAGCCCCTCCCTGAGGGCAAGGAACGGTTTGCCCAGCTCAAGAAGCTGCTCGCCCGCAAGGATGTCACCAGCGTCATCAATGCCTGCGACGCCGGTCGCGAGGGCGAGCTGATCTTCACCTATATCTACCAGCTCACGAAGTGCAAAAAGCCCTTCAAGCGCCTCTGGATGTCCTCCATGACCAACGAGGGCATCACCGAGGCCTTCAAGAGCCTGCGCTCCGCCGAGTCGATGCAGGGCCTGGCCGACGCCGCCCGCTGCCGCAGCGAGGCCGACTGGCTGATCGGCATCAACGGCACCCGCGCCCTCACCAAGCGCATGTTCGGCTCCCGCGCCGGCAACGTCGCGTCCGTGGGCCGCGTCCAGACCCCCACCCTGGCCATCGTCTACAATCGCGAGCTGGAGATCCGTAATTTCATCCCCCGCGGCTTCTGGCGCATCACGGCGAAGTTCGGCATCGCCAAGGGCGAATACGAGGGCACCTACCAGCGTCCGGACTTCAAGAAATCGGACGATGAGCATGATCGCATCGACCGCCTCTGGAACCAGGCCATGGCCGAGGCCATCGTGGCCGCCTGCTCGGGCCAGCCGGTCGCGAGCGTCACGGAGGAAAAGAAGGCCAGCACCTCCGCCGCCCCGCGCCTCTACGACCTGACCACCCTCCAGCGCGAGGCAAACAGCCGTTTCGGCTTCCCGGCGAAGCGCACGCTCCAGATCGCCCAGGCCCTGTACGAGCGGCACAAGATGATCACCTACCCGCGTACGGATTCGCGGGCCCTGCCGGAGGATTACATCCCGCTCGTGCGGCAGACCCTCGCCAATTTGCACGGCGACCTCAAGGTCCACGCAGAGCGCGTGCTGGAGTCCGGCTGGGTGCAACCCAACAAGCGCATTTTCAACAACGCGCAGGTTTCCGATCACTTTGCCATCATCCCGACCCAGCACGAGGCCAAGCACCTCGATGAGTCTGAGGCCAAGTTGTTCGACATGATTGCGCGCCGTTTTGTGGCGACCTTCCACCCGGTGGCCGAGTTCGACATCACCACCCGCATCAGCAAGGTCGGCGCCCATGCCTTCAAGACCGAGGGCAAGGTGCTCACCGCGCCGGGCTGGCTCGCCGTGTACGGCAAGAACACGGTCGATGAGGATTCCCCCGATTCCAAGTCCCTGCCCGCCCTCACGCCCGAGGACAAGGCCAGCGCAAAGACTCTCGCCGCCACCCTCCACTCCGAGACGACGAAGCCGCCGCCACGCTATTCGGAAGCCACGCTGCTTTCCGCAATGGAAGGCGCCGGGAAACTTGTCACCGACGACGAACTCGCCGAAGCCATGAAGGAACGCGGCTTGGGCACGCCCGCCACGCGCGCGGACACGATCGAAGGTCTGATCAATCAGAAGTACCTCGACCGGGCCCAGCGGGAACTCATCCCCACGACCAAGGCCGAGCAGCTCTTCCAGTTCCTGTCCGCCGTCAAGGTGGAGAACCTCACCAGCCCCACGATGACCGGGGAATGGGAATACCACCTCCGCGAGATGGAGCACGGGAAATTCTCCCGCGAGAAGTTCATGGCCGAGATCGTCAAGGAGACGAAAGGCATCGTGGAGCGCGTCAAGGGCTTCGAGGAAGACGACTCCGTCGCTCGCGAGACCGACATCATTTCCCCGACGGACAACAAGCCCATGAAGGAAACCCTGCGCGGCTACAAATCGCAGGACGGCGAGCTGATGGTCTACAAGATCGTCGGTGGCCGCCGCATGGAGGAGGCCGAGGTCAAGCAGCTCGTCGAGTCCCGCCAGGTCGGCCCGCTCGACGGCTTCATCTCCAACAAGACGCGCAACCGTTTCTCCGCCGTCCTCAAGCTCGAGGTCGTCGAGGAAACCAAGAAGGACAAGGCCACCAAGCAGGACGTCACGACGAAGAAGTGGAAGACTGCTTTCGATTTCGGCGACAAGGTGGACATCGGCACCCTCACCCCGTTCTGGACCGACCCGAAGACGGGCGCCGAGCTCTGCGAGAGCGGCAGCAGCTTCATCGTCCGTGAGAAGCTGCCCGACGGCAGCTGGGAGCAGACCTTCCGCGTCGGCCGCATCATGTGCCAGAAGCCCATCCCGCCGGAGCAGGCCATCAAGCTCATCGGCGAGGGCAAGACGGACCTGATCGAGAATTTCATCTCCAAGAAGGGCCGGCCTTTCAGCGCCTTCCTCAAGCGCGACGGCGGCAAGTTCTCGTGGGAGTTCCCGCCGCGTGCCGCTAAGCTCGACAAGGACGGCAAGCCGATCGTGCGCAAAGCCAAGGCCAAGGCCGATCTCTCCAAGGCCAAGGTCATCGGCGAAAGCAAAATCCATACGGGCGGCCAGTTGGTGGAGCTCGGTGACGCTTACTACGTCCGCAAGCCCGACCAGGACAACCGCGAGGTGTTCAAGCTTTCCAAGAAGCTTTGTGAGGTCGAACTTCCCGCCGCCCAGGTCCAGAAGCTCCTCACCGACGGTCGCAGCGACCTGATCGAGGGCTTCGTCTCCAAGCGCGGCAACAAGTTCAGTGCCTACCTCGTCATCTCCCAAAAGCAGGACAAGGCCGATTTCGAGTTCCCGCCGCGGTGAGCCTGGTGGAGGGTCGGCCTCCCGGCCGACCGCCTCTGGTAGAGCGTGGGCGATCGACGAATTTCCGCGCCCCGCCGAAGTCTCAGGGGCTGCCCCCGCCAAACGCTCTTCAGTTTGGGGTGCGGTGCGTGCGTGACCGTCTCCGCATCATTTGCCAATTCACCCGCCCGGCGTGCGCCAATGTTTGACGCGGTTTGACCGGGAATAGGCTTGTGAGCCTGCGCCCCATGGAGATAGGTTTACTCCGCCATGATCGTCACGACCGCCCAACTCTTCAAACACGCTTACGGCAAGTACGCCGTCGGTGCCTACAATATCAACAACGCCGAACAGGCCATGGGTCTGTTCCGCGGTGCCATCGAGTCCCAGGCTCCCTTCATCATCCAGATTTCCAAGGGTGCCCGCGCCTACACCGACAAGCGCATGCTCGAGGCCATCATCCGCGCCGCGGGTGAGATCTTCCCGGAGGCCATTTTTGCCGTCCATCTGGATCACGGTGACGAGCAGACCTGCTACGACTGCATCGATTCCGGCTTCTTCAGCTCCGTGATGATCGACGCCTCGCACGATCCGTTCGACAAGAACGTCGAGATCAGCAAACGCGTCGTTGACCGCGCCCATGCCAAGGGCATTTCCGTCGAGGCCGAGCTCGGCATGCTCGGTGGCGTCGAGGAAGACATCAAGGTCGAGGACGGCCACGCCACCCTCACGAACCCGGCCGAGGCCGAGGACTTCGTCAAGAAGACAGGTTGCGATTCCCTCGCCTGCGCCATCGGCACCAGCCACGGCGCCTTCAAGTTCAAGGGCCGCCAGTCGCTCCACTTTGATGTGCTGGAGAAGATCAAGAGCCGCATGCCCGGCTACCCGCTCGTCATGCACGGGTCTTCCTCGGTCCCGCAGGACGAAGTCGCCCGCATCAACGCCGCTGGCGGCAAGATCGCCGGCTCCATGGGCGTCGAC
>JBDKHE010000412.1:0-6044 GCA_039797805.1 Verrucomicrobiota bacterium | reverse complement strand
GCCCGTCATCAAACTGGGCGAGCAGCTTCATGATCCGGCAGGCATTGCGCAGATTGGGAATGACGTAGCGTTCGAGATTCTTGGTTTCCTCGCTGGGCGGGGGGGAAAGGTTCATGACACTTACGTTGGGGTGGGGCCGGGCAAAAGACGGGATGTCAGATTTTTTTGATTGCACCGGAGAAAGTCAGATTCAAATATGAATATCAAGTTCATTAGTGAAATACATCGCCCCGTTTGGTTTTTTGGTGTGTTTCGCCAATTCAACCACCCCTACCACCCAACCCTATGGATGCTACCATGACCCTGTGGCAGCGCTTTGTGCGCTCCACTTCGGCGACTTCTGTCGCCTCTTCCGGCGGTCTCTTGACCGCCCGTCTGCTCGGTGCAGCGCTCCTTGCCGTGCTGCTTACCGGTAACCTGTTTGCCCAGGCGACCGGAACGATTGAAGGCCGCGTGCTCAACATCGGCAATGGCCGTTACCTCGGTAACGCCCGCATCACCGTTGAAGGCACGAACCTCGAAACCTTCACCAATGACTTCGGCAACTACACCCTCACCGGGGTGCCGGCCGGCGAGGTCAAGGTGAAGACTTCCTATACTGGTCTGGACGTGGATACCGCCACGCTGCAGGTCGAGGCAGGCCAGATCCTGTCGCACAATGTCGAGCTGACCAGCAAGGCCCGCTACGGAGAGGACAAGGTCGTCCAACTCGATACCTTCGTCGTCGAGAGCCAGCGCGAATACGAGGGTGATTCCCTGTCCACCAACGAGCAGCGCTACTCCTCGAACGTGAAGGTGATCATGTCCAGCGATTCGTTCGGCAGCGTCAACGAGGGTAACCCCGGCGAATTCCTGAAATTCCTGCCCGGCATCACCGTGGATTATGTCGCGGCTGACGTCCGCACGGTTTCCGTGCGCGGCTTCGCCTCGCAGTTCACGAACGTCTATTGGGACGGCATGCGCATGACGAGCTCGGCCTCCGGCTCCTCCAACCGCGTTTTTGAATTCGAGCAGGTGTCCATCAACAACACCTCCCGCACCGAAGTCTCCAAGGTTCCCACGCCGGACATGCCGTCCGACTCCCTGGGCGGCACGATCAACTTCGTCTCCAAGAATTCCTTCGAGCGCAAAGGCGCCCAGTTCAATTACCGCGTCTACCTGAACGGCAACAACGAGGACCTCGACCTCAAGAAGACCCCGGGTCCCGGATCCGGCGAAAAGACCTGGAAGGTGCTGCCAAATTTCGATTTCGACTACACCCTGCCGGTCAACGACCACTTCGGTCTCGTGATCACAGGTCTGTCCTCCAACCAATACGTGGAGCAGCACCGCTGGCAGCCCACCTGGAACTACGCCCAGGCCGGCGCCACGCCGTCCACGCCCTATCTGCAGCAATTCCAGGTACAGGACGGTCCGAAGACCACCAACCGCGCTTCCTTCGGCATCAAGGCCGACTGGAAGATCACGCCCACCCAAGTGATCTCGGTCGGTGTCCAGAACAACTACTACAAGTCGTTCTTCGGTAATCGTAACCTCAATTTCAACATGGGCACGAGCGCGACCTCCACCCCGTCGGGTGGCAGTGCGCTGGCCTATGGACCGACCTTCGTGACGGCCGCCGCCGGTCGTGGTTCCGTGACCCAAGGCAGTTCGTTCCGCGACAAGCTGGGCAACACCCTCGGCGCCAAACTCAACTATACCTACAAGAGCGGAGACTGGACCGCCACCGCCGGCGGCGCCTATTTCCTCTCCCGCAGCTGGTATCGCGCCCTGGGCCGCGGTCACTTCTCCAACGTGGGTACCACGATGCAGAATGTTTCGACGGTCAGCGCCTTTGGCATCTCGGGCGATCCCGCCCCCGGTATCATTTGGTATGCCCGCGACAATCTCGGCACCCCGCTCAACGCGAACAATCTCGCCAACTACCGTCTCGGTACGCTTCGCGATGACCCGCTTGACGGCCGCGCGATCATGAAGGAGGCCAAGGCCGATGTGGAGAAGCAGTTCAACCTCGCCTTCCCGCTCAGCATCAAGATCGGCACCGATCTCCGCGAGGAAACCCGCGACAATCGCCGTCAGACCAACGATTACACCTTCGTCGGCAAGGACGGCATCGCCAACACGGCGGATGACAGCGCGGCTCCCTACGCCGACACCGTCTATGCCGGAATCGACCCATATTGGGGCTACAGCCCCATCCAGTGGATCGATGCCAACAAGCTGGCCGCCGAACTGGTGAACAACCCGTCCTACTTCCGCCTGGGTACCGGCACCGCCCAGACGGGCGTGCAGGCCGAGACCACGCGTCGGCAGAACTCCGAGCGGATCACGGAACGCGTCACCTCGTACTTCTTCCAGGCGGAAGGCCGCTTGCTCGACAACAAGCTGCGCTTCGTCACCGGTGTCCGCTACGAGAAAACCAACGACAAGGGTCTGGGTGCTCTCACCAATCCTGACGCCGTCTGGCAGAAAAACGCCGATGGTTCGTATGTGGACAGCAACCCGACTCTGGCTGGTATCCAGCGCGTCCGCCGGACCGATGCCGGCACCGCCGGTTCGATGGAAGAGTTGAACCTCACCCTCGTGGAACGCGGCTACGCGGCCAACCGTTCCTATGACGGTTACTATCCCAGCATGCATTTGACCTACAGCATCACGGATCAGTTGCAGGCCCGCTTCGCCTACGCGAAGACCTTCGGTCGCCCCGACTACGCCAACATCATCCCGCAGACGACCATCGATGAGGACGACAATGACCCGATCAACACTCCGGGCACCATCACGATTCGCAACACGGCCCTCAAGCCGTGGACGGCCGACAACTACGACGCCTCCTTGGAGTTTTACCCCAAGAAGGGCGGCGTGATCTCCGTTGGTGCCTTCCAGAAAGATTTGTCCGATTTCTGGACCTCCCAGGGCGGCGCGATCACCCCGGAACTGGCCAACACGCTTGGTCTGTCCAGCCGCTTCGTCGGTTGGGCCGTGTCCACCACCGTCAACGGTGGCGATGCGCAGATCAAGGGCGAGGAGTTCAATATCGTCGCTCCGCTGACCTTCCTGCCGGGCTGGGGCAAGTACTTCACGATCAAGACCAATGCCACCCGTCTCCATCTGAGCGGTGCCAACAGTCCTGATTTCCGCGGCTTCATTTCGAAGACCGGCAACTTCAACGTGAGCTTCAGCAAGAAGCCGTACTCGGTGAGCCTCTCGCTCAACTACCGCGGCCGGCAGAAGAACGCCCCGCAGACCGGCGCCCAGTACAACCCCACCGGCGTGAACAACAACTTCTACGAATACTACGCTCCCCGTACGTTCGTGGACCTGAGCGGCGAGTATAAACTCTCCAAGAACATCGGCATCTTCGCCGGCGTCCGCAATCTGTTCAACAAGCCCCAGGTTCTCCTCCGCTACAACGACAACTCGCCGCAATACTCCCGCGCTTACCGGCAGGAAGAGTTCGGCATCAGCTGCAGCGTGGGTATCAAGGGCACGTTCTAAGCTCCTCCACCGTTCTTTGTTCTCACCCTACCCGGGAACGTCTGTTCCCGGGTAGTTTTTCCAACCCCAGTCTCTCGCCGGCAAGGTTCCACTCCTGCCGGATTCCGCTTATGCATTATCGTATTCCGTCCGCCGCCCAGACCACGGGCACCTACACCACCGAACAACTCCGCGAGGAGTTCCTGGCTCAAGGCCTCTTCAAGGCCGGCGAAGCCAATTTCCGCTGGTGGGAGGTGGACCGTACGATCATGGGAGGCATCGTGCCAACGACGGCCGCCCTGGACCTGCCGAACCGTCCTGAACTCCGGTCCGAGTTTTTCCTCGAACGCCGCGAAGCCGGCGCCATCAACCTCGGCGGCCCCGGCGTGGCCGTGGTCGACGGCGTGGAATATGCCCTCGGTGCGATGGACACGCTTTATCTCGGCCGCGGCACCCGTGCGGTCAGCTTCGCCTCCAAGGATGCCGCCAACCCGGCCCGCATCTGGTTTGTCAGCTATCCCGCCCACGCGGTCTATCCCGTGCGGCACATTCCTTTCAGCTCCGTCAAGGGCACCCGCCTCGGCACGCGCGAAAACGCCAACGAGCGCACCCTCTACAAGGTCATCTATCCCGACGCCTTCCCCACCTGCCAGCTCGTCATGGGTTTCACCTGCATGGAAAGCGGCAGCGTCTGGAACACGATGCCGTCCCACACGCACCTGCGTCGCTCGGAGGTTTACCTCTACTACAACGTGCCGGACAACCAGGCGGTCTTCCATTTCATGGGCGCTCCGCAGATGACCCGCCATCTCGTCGTGGGCAACCACGAGGCTGTCCTCTCCCCCTCCTGGTCGATTCACTCTGGCGTGGGTACCGCCGCCTACAGTTTCGTCTGGTGCATGGGTGGCGAAAACCAGCAGTTCGCCGACATGGACGCCGTGCCCGTGACCTCCATGCGCTGAGCCCGCGGTTTCCCTTCTCTTCACTTCCCAACCTTTATTCCTCATGAGCTCGATTCTCGACCAATTCAAACTCGACGGTAAGACCGCCATCGTCACCGGTGCCGCCCGCGGCCTCGGTCAGGGCATGGCCCTCGCCCTGGCGGAAGCCGGCGCCAACATCGTCGCCGTGGACATCTTGCCCGCGACCGACACCAAGCAGCAGGTTGAGGCCCTCGGCCGCAAATGCGCGACCGTCGTCGGGAACCTCGGGGACCGCACCTCGCTCCCGGGTGTCGTTGCCGAAGCCAAAAAGTTTTCCCCGAAGCTCGACATCCTCGTGAACTGCGCCGGCATCATCCGCCGCGAAGATTTCGAGAAGTTCAGCGAGAAGGACTGGGATGACGTGATGGGCATCAACATCAACGCCGTCTTCTTCCTAAGCCAGCTCTTCGTCCGCGAGGCCCTCGCCCGCGCGGGCACGGCCAAGATCATCAACATCGCCTCGATGCTGTCCTTCCAGGGCGGCATCCGCGTGCCGTCCTACACCGCCTCCAAGAGCGCGGTGCAGGGCCTCACCCGCCTCATTGCCAGCGAAATGGGCGGCAAGGGCATCAACTGCAACGCCATCGCCCCGGGCTACATGGCCACCGACAACACGGCGCCGCTCCGGGCCGACGCCGATCGCAGCGCCTCCATCCTCGCCCGCATTCCCGCCGGCCGTTGGGGGTTGCCCGAGGACCTCAAGGGCGCGGTGGTTTTCCTCGCCTCCCCGGCCTCGGATTACGTCAACGGTTACACGCTCGCGGTGGACGGCGGCTGGCTCGCCCGCTGACCGGACCCCAAGGAATTATGAACACACGCACTCGTCTCCTCTGGCTGGTGCTGCTCTGCACCGGCATGTCCCACGGTGCCGAACAGGCCGTCATCACCGTCACGCACGATCTCGCCATCGCCCGTCCCTCCGAAACGATCACCGTGCCGTGGGCCGAGGTGAACGCGATTCTGCCGGGGGCGATGCTGCAACGCATCGCCGTGAAGGATGCCGCCGGCCGCGTGTTGCCTTATCAGGTCACCAATGTCGCACCCCAGGCCAAGGATCCCAAGGGCGAAGGCATTGCCTACGGCGAACTGATCTTCCAGCACGATTTCGCCGCTGGGGAAAAGAGCGCCACGTTCACCGTCGAGAAGATCGACACCGTGGCCCCGGTGTTTCCGAGCAAGGTCTTTGCTCGCTACATTCCGGAACGGCTCGACGATTTTGCCTGGGAAAACGACAAGGTCGGGCACCGCACCTACGGCCCGGCGCTTGGCGAACCCGTCCCCGCGGGCGGGGCGAAGGAAGTGCTGGTCACGAGCGGTCTCGATGTTTGGACCAAACGCGTCGACTACCTCATCGTCGACCGCTGGTACAACAAGGGGCATGATCACTATCACCACGACGAGGGCGAGGGCATGGACATGTACGGCGTCGGTCCGTCCCGTGGCTGCGGTGGCACCGGCATCTGGGACGGCCGGCAGCTTCATGTCAGCCGCAATTACCAAACCTGGAAGGTCCTCGCCAACGGTCCGATCCGCGCGATTTTCGAACTCACCTACCAGACTTGGGCCGCCAACGGCCTCTACGTA
>JBDKHE010000411.1:0-5756 GCA_039797805.1 Verrucomicrobiota bacterium | reverse complement strand
GCAGAAGGGTGGGGTCGATATTGCCGGCGCCACCGGCACCACCTTGACCCTGGCCAGCGTGAGCGCGGCCGATGCGGGCAACTATCGCGCGGTGGCCACCAATGTCGCGGGCGTCACTCAGAGCAACCTTGCGACCCTGACGGTCACGCAGCCGGCACCCGCGCCGACGCCCCCGCCGGCCAAGAGTGGCGGCGGAGGCGGGGGAGCGCCGAGTCTCTACCTGATCGCGGCGTTGCTGGTTCTCGGCGGGCTTCGCGGGCGACGTCTGTTCTGACTGCCCGCGAGCATCACCCTGGGCAAACTGTCCGGGGACGTCCGTGGCTTTCGCCAAGGTCCGCGTTAACGGGCTACTCGGTCTGCTGGCCCTCGGTGGCGACCAGCAGGGTGAGCAGGACGAGAACGATGATGAGCGCGATCATGGTGCTTGCGTGGAGGTGCTCAGGTCAGGCGGACGCCGCCGTCGATGGTGATGTTGTCGCCGACAATGTAGCTGGAGTCGTCGGAGAGCAGGAAGCGCACAAGCTTGGCGACCTCGTCCACCGTGCCGAAGCGTTTGAACAAGGACTGCGAGGCCATGTAGTCCTCGAAGCCTTTCTGGGCGTCGGCGTCAAAGCCGAGCTTGTTGTAGATCGGCGTGGTGATCGGGCCAGGGCTGATCGTGTTCACACGCACGCCCCGCGGGGCGAGTTCCACGGCCAGGGATTTGCCGAGCGAGACGACCGCCGCCTTGGTCGCGGCATAGATGGTGGTGGTCGCCATGCCGAGCTCGGCCACGACGGAGGCGTTCAGCACGAGGGCGCCGGGGTTTGCGAGCACCGGCAGCAGCGACTGCAGCTGGAAGTACGGCCCCCGGACGTTGATGTTGAACATGTCCTCAAAATGCTTGGGCGTCATGCTCTCGACCGGGCCGAACTGACCGATGCCGGCGTTGAGGAAGACGGCGTCGACCTTCTCCGTGTGCTTCCTGACCTCCGCCCCGAGGGCCTGGGCATCCGCCAGGGAGGCGGAGTCGGATTTCAGGATGATGGTACCGGCGGGCAGTTCTTTCTGCGCCGCGGCGAGGGTCGCGGGATTGCGCCCCGTGACGATGACCTTCGCGCCTTCGGCGCTCAGGAGTTTGGCTGTGGCCAGACCGATGCCGGTCGTGCCGCCCGTGATGAGGATGGTTTTGTTTTTCATGAGAAATAGAGAATGGTTTGAAGCGGAACGAACGTTCCAGAAAGGACAGGGAAAAATCAGTCGAGGATCCGCAAGGCCAGCCGCGCGGTCTGCTGCAGGGAAGCCTTGTCACCGAGGGCGCGCGAAGCGACCGCCAGGCCGAGGATGGTATGGTAGAAGAAGCGGGCAAGGGCGACCGGATCCTTTGCCTTGTCAATCTCGCCCTGGCGCTGGGCCAGGCTGAGCCGGCTGACGAATATCCCTTCGATCTCGCGGGCATGGGCCTGGGCGAGCGCCCGGGTGTCCGCGTCATGCGGGGACAACTCCACCATCGAGTTCACCATCAGGCAGCCCGGCGAGCCATTGGCGCAGGTGCCGGCGATCATGGTATCGAAAAAGCTGGCGAAGGCCGCGCGGACCGGCGTGGCGTCGTCGAACTTGCGGCGGATGCCGTCGAGCCCGCGGTCGAGGTAGCGCCGCAGCGCCGTTTGATAGAGCGCCTGCTTGTCCCCGTAGGTGTCGTAAAGGCTTTGCCGGCTGACGCCCAGCTCCTGCACCAGGTCGTTGAAGGAAGTGTGCTTGAACCCGCGTGCACGGAAGAGCTCCAGTGCTTGGTCGAGCACTTCAGCTTCATCGAACTCCTTTACGCGAGACATAGCGCATAAAAGAACGAGCGTTCCGGAATAGGCAAGCACTATTTTCTACCAATTGATGGGAGGTGCCGCGAACTGCCGGGTTGGTGGCAGGCTGACCGGAATTCGCTGTGACTGCGTGCGGACCGTACGCTTGGGGTTGTCAGCCGGCGATGCGGAGTCCTAGGCTGACACGAGCCAACCGATCCAGTTGCCATGTCCGAACCACAAAAAGTGCCTCCGACCCAAGACGAAATCGACACGGCGCAGCGCTTGGGCGTGAACCTGGAGACTTACCGGCGTTTCAAACGGAACGCCGGCCCGGAGGCCGCGAAGCTGGAGCAAGGGGAGGGACCGGCCGACATCACGGCGGAACAGCGCCAGTACGAGAAGATGCGGAGCGCGCCCGGCCTGTTCAAATCACGCAACGAGTCGCCGAGTCTTCTGGTCGCCGCCGCCCGCACGCCGGGCGAAGTCGCGCAGACCTTGCTGACGATCCTCTGCTACCTCGTCCTCATGGCGCTCAGCATCGTGGCGGTCGGCTCCGAGCGACTGAACCGGATTCCGGGCATCTTCGAAGTGATCTATCTCGGAGTCCTGCTGATTCCAGCCATGATGCTTTCGTCGTTTTTCTGGCGGGTGATCGGGGAGGGGGCCCGCGACGTCGTCCGCACGCTGGTGCGCTTCTGGCCGCTGACGCTGCTCGGACTCGTTTTTATTCTGGGCCTGCTCAAGGTCCTGTTGCACGGTCTGCCCGCCACCACTTCCTGAAGAGCGCGGGTGCCCAGACCGAGCCGTTGATTCTGGCCGGGCTGACGCGCCTGTGCCGATTTCCGCCAAGTGATGATGATCGCTGCCGCTTGACAGAGGCCGCATGCGGGATTCCTGTTTGGTTGTGCACCTTTTCAGTCACACGCCATTGAGCCGACCGAGCCACGGGACTCCCGGGATCTTCCCAGGAGTGCCCGGTGTCGTCGCGATGTGCGTCTGAAGGGTCTAAGCCCGTTGCCGCCCGCATCACGCTGACACCGGGCTGAACAGACGAGGAACCTTGCTTCGCGGACAACGTCCGCGCGCGCGCTCACGCGGGATTCTTCCTCACCCAACCCGCACACCGGCCGCAGCCCGCCTGCGGCAATCTTCCGCATCCTGTCATGAATCAGTGATCAACCGACCGCACCGGCCTGCGCCTGTCGACCATTAATCGGCATGCGCGACAACCGGGTCGGCCGGCCGCTCTCTAAACCACCCGCTCTCTCATTCCCACCGAACACGCTGCGGCGCCGGCTCTCTCGAGTCACCGCGGCTCCTTCCGCCAACCGCCAAACCCCACCACCAGCATGAATCAATCAACCCTTTATCTCTCCACTGCTGACTACCAGCTCGTCAGCGCCCTCCTGTCCGGTTTCTCCGGCAAGAATGCCCTCGTCGAACGCCTGCGGGGCGAACTCGCCCGCGCCGTCGTGCTTGAGGCGACCGCGGTTCCGCCGGCCGCCGTTGGTCTCAACAGCCGGGTTCTCTTTGAGGATCTCGATTCGCATGAGCAGGAAGAATACACGATCACCTTGCCGCAGGCCGCCGATCCCGATCAGCAGCGCATCTCCGTGCTGTCGCCGATTGGCACGGCCCTGCTCGGCTTCTGCGAAGGCAGCGAGGTCGAATGGCCGACTCCGGGCGGGCTTCGCCGGCTCCGGCTCTTGCGCGTCACGCGCGAACTGCCGCAGGTCGCGACCGTCTGATGTCGCGGCTTCCGTGATGCCAGCCATCCTCCTCGCGGGGGAATGGCTGGCCACGCCTCCGTCTTGAGCTTGCCGCGCAGCACCAACCTTGCGAGCAAGGAGCATGACAACTCGACTGTTGGCTGCGATGGTTTGTCTGCTGGTGACCGCGCTCCCGCTGGTGGCCCGGGAAATCGAGGTGCCCAGCGCCCGGCTGGAGCTCACTTCGCCCGAAGCCAGAAAGCTGGTGGAGAAGCTGGACATGAGCAACGTTCCCGCGGTGCTGAAGGAGGCGCAGAAACTGGCCAGGCAATACCCGGACAAGATCGAGTTCTGGCACATTGTGGGATCCTTGCAGGCCCAGATGGGGGAGTACGAAGACGCGTTGGCGTCGCTGGAGAAGGGGTTGACCGGACAGGCGACAGACCTTGCCTTTCTGTTGTTGCAGGCGCGGATTCTGGAGGACCGCGCCCAGCTCGGACCCGGCGGCTCGCGCAACGGCGGCATGGTGAGTTACAAAGCGGCGGCGATGAAGGGCGTGGACGCGGCGGCCTTCATGCAGGCGCAGCTGCGGCAGGCGGCGGAGAAATTTGCCCGCGCCCTGCGGATCCAGCCCGGCGTGAGGGTCTATCAGGCCAAGCACGCGGCGCTGTTGCTCGATGCCGGCGATGCGGCCGCGGCCCTGGCGGCGGCGGAGAACTACCTGCAGGAAAACCCCGAGAACCCCGATTTGCTCCTGGTGCAGGCCAAGGCGGCGGTGGCGCTGGAACAATGGGCGAAGGCAGGGACCGCCGCCCGGCATTGCGTGCAACAGCGTGCGGGTGAGGCCGAGGCCTGCCGGATTCTCGCCACGATCGAGGACCGGGAAGGGCGGAAGGAAGCGGCCGTCGCGTGGCGGCAACAGGCCGGCTATTATGCCTATATCCCGGAGTTTCTCGCCGTGCCCTACACCGAGGAGAATGCCCGGAGGATCGCCCCGCTCCTCCGGGAGTCGGAGACCATGTCGGACGACGAACGCAAGGCCTGGGCCGCCGCGGCGACCGCGGCCATCGACCGGCTGATCGCCGAGCCGTCGGACGACTCCACCCGGTTGCTGGCGGTGATCTGTTTCCGCCATGAATGGCACGGGCGCGTGGAGGACCGCATTTACCACGAGTTGGAGGCCCGCAAGGCCGAGGGCGTGCTCATGGCCTTGTTCGACCGGGCCAATTCCTTCTGCACGGTGGGTAGCAGCGCGCCGGCTCTGGCGCGTTTGGGAAGCGAGACCGCTTTTCCGCTGATCATCGAGCGCCTGCCTTCCGACCGGAACATGTTTCCCATGGAGCTTCCCGAAGCCCTGGTCATCTACGGCCGGACCGAGGCCGTGGCCCCGCTCGGCCAGGCGCTCAAGGAGGCCATCGGCGGAGAGCGGCAGGCGATGGCCAACCTCGGCAACAACCCCATGGCGGCGATCGGCACCGGCTACTTCGCCACCCGCTGCATCTGGGCGCTGGCCGCCTTCAAGACGCCCGAGGCCCGTCAGGTGCTGGACGAGGTGGCGACCGACAAACGTCACGGCACCGAGGCCACCGCCGCGCTTTTTCTGCAGACCGGGGAAAAAACCTATTTCAGCCGCCTGATGAAACAGCTGCGCAAGAACCCGGAAGAGGCGGGGTCGATCGCCGACCGCTACAAGGTCGCGGGTCTGGCCGAGGCGGCGGAAGTGTCGGCGATCGCCGAGAAGGCCGCCAAGGCCGCACAGGGCAAGAAAAAGAAAACCTGACCGACGCTTCCAACCGGCGGTCGGACCTCCGCCTCCCGGGTGGCCGCGGATTTCCAAGCGCGGGATTGCTTGTCGCCAGCGGGACCGTCAATTTGACGCGTAACCCCATGTCCGCCTCCGACTCCAGCCCTTCGGCGACCATCCCGCTCTCCGCCCAACTGGATTCCTCCATCTTGCATGTCCTGATGGACACAATTCCGGACAAGATCTACTTCAAGGACCTGCAGAGCCGGATTGTGCGCAACAACATCGCCCACGCCAAGTCCCTCGGGGTCGATTCCCCCGCGGACTGCATCGGCAAGACCGATTACGATTTCTTTTCCCGGCAGCACGCCGACGAGGCGTTGCGGGACGAACAGCAGATCTTGCGCACCAACCAGCCGATGATCGGCAAGGTCGAGAAGAACACGATGCTCGACGGCAGCTTCACGTGGGTATCCACGACCAAGCTGCCGTGGCGCGATGAATCCGGCAAACTCATCGGCA
>JBDKHE010000410.1:0-2657 GCA_039797805.1 Verrucomicrobiota bacterium | reverse complement strand
GTCGGCGTGTGCAGCACCTTTCTTTCCGACCGGGCTGAATTGAAGAGTACGCCCGTCCCTGTTTTCGTCTCCTCATCGCATTTTGGGGTGCCGGAGGACGGGGCGAAGGACATCATCATGGTCGGACCGGGCACCGGTATCGCGCCGTTTCGCGCTTTTCTGCAGGAGCGCGTCGCGACCCGGGCGACCGGGCGCAACTGGCTGTTTTTCGGCGACCAGCGCAAGGCGACCGATTATCTGTACGAGGAAGAGTGGACGCAGTGGCAGGCGCAGGGCCATCTGGCCCGGGTCGACCTCGCCTTTTCCCGCGACCAGTTGCACAAGATCTATGTGCAGGACCGCATGCGGGAGAATGCCGCCGAACTCTGGTCGTGGATTAAGGGTGGCGCGCATTTCTACGTGTGCGGCGACGCCAAGCGCATGGCCAAGGACGTCGACGTCACGTTGCATCACGTGATCTCCTCCCAGGGCGGCATGGATCAGGCTGCGGCCGCCGACTACGTCAAACAGATGAAGAAGGACAAGCGCTACCTCCGGGACGTGTACTGAGCCCGATGCGGCGGGCGCAGTTGGTTGCCTCCGAGCCAACCGGTGCGCTGCCCCGTTGAAACTTCGCGCTTGCCGCGGTTGGGGTGAGCGCGTGCCATACATGCTCAACTCCCCACCATGAGCCTCACCTACAATAATCGTGTGGCCCTTGTCACCGGCGCGGGCCGGGGCATCGGCAAATCCATCGCTGAACTGCTGGCCAAGAACGGCGTGAACGTCATTTGCGTGAGCAAATCCGCTGACAGTTGTGGGGCCACCGCTGCGGCCATCACCGCCGCCGGCGGCAAGGCCAAGGCACTCGCGGTGGATGTGGCCGATGGTGCGGCGGTGGCGAAAGCCAGCGCCGACCTGCTCGCCGAGTACGGCCAGATCGACATCCTCGTCAACAATGCCGGCATCACGAAGGACGGCCTGTTGTTCCGCATGTCGGAGGATGACTGGAACGCCGTGCTCGCGACCAATCTCACCAGTTGCTACCACTGGACCAAGCACGTGGGCCGTTCCATGACGCAGAAGCGTTGGGGCCGCATCGTGAACATCACCTCGGTGGTGGGCATCATGGGCAACGCCGGTCAGGCCAACTACTGTGCCGCGAAGGCCGGTCTCATCGGCTTCACCAAGGCGATCGCCAAGGAGTTCGCCGCACGCGGAGTCACCTCGAACGTCGTCGCCCCCGGCTTCATCAAGACCGACATGACGGCCGCGCTGCCGCCGGAGGCCGCCGAGAAGATCACCTCGGTCATCCCGCTCAAGCGCCTTGGCGAATCCGCCGACATCGCCCACATGACCGCCTTCCTCTGTTCCGAGGAAGCCAGCTACATTACCGGACAAGTTTTTACCGTTGACGGCGGGATGGTGATGTGATGCCTGTTCCTTTGCATATTTATACCTCATTTTAATCACATGGCCGACCAGAAAACCATCGAACAGCGCGTCAAAGAAATCATCGTTAACCAGTTGAATGTTAACGAAGAGCAGATCACGCCGCAGGCATCCTTCCTGGATGATCTGGGCGCGGATTCCCTCGACACGGTCGAGCTCATCATGGCTTTTGAGGAAGAGTTCAAGGACGAGATCAAGGGCGAGATCCCCGAGTCCGATGCCGAGAAGCTCCAGACCGTGGGCGACGTCATCGCCTACATCCAGCAGAAGGCTGGCAAGAAATAACCTTTTGGCTTTTGAACTAAACGCTCTACCGTCTGGCCTCGTGCTGGCCCGGTAGGGCGTTTTTATTTCCACCTGAAATCCTGATGGAAACCTCCTCTTCAAACCGTCGCGTCGTAGTCACCGGCATGGGCGTCGTTGCGTCGCTCGGCCACAATGTTGCCGATTTCTGGTCCGCCATCATGGCGGGCAAGTGTGGCATCGATCGCGTCACGCTTTTCGACGCCAAGGACTACAGCTGCCAGATCGGCGCCGAGGTGCGGGGCTTTGACCCCGCGACCCTGATGGACCCCAAGGAGGTCCGCCGCAACGACCGCTACACGCATTTCGGTTTCTGCGCCGCCAAGCAGGCGGTCGCGGATGCCAAGCTGGACACGACCAAGCTGGATCTCGACCGCATCGGCGTGATCATCGGCTCCGGCATCGGCGGCATGTGGACCATCGAGAACCAGCACAAGATTCTGCTCGAGCGCGGCCCCCGCAAGGTGTCGCCGTTCATGATTCCCGCGCTGATCAGCAACATGTGCAGCGGGCTCGTGGCGATCGAGCTCGGGGCGCGCGGTCCCAACTTTTCCGTCGTGAGCGCCTGCGCCACGGCGACGCACGCCATCGGTGAATCCTTCCGCATGATCCGCAGCGGCGAGGCCGATGTGATGGTCTGCGGTGGCGCCGAGGCCGCCATCACGCCACTGGCTTACGCCGGGTTCTGCTCGATGAAGGCGATGAGCACGAACAACGAGAATCCGCAAAAGGCGAGCCGGCCCTTCGACCTCAACCGGGAAGGCTTTATCATGGGTGAGGGCTCCGGCGTCCTCGTGATCGAGAGCCTCGAACACGCCCAGGCCCGCGGTGCCCACATCTATTGCGAACTGGCCGGCTATGCCGCCACGTGCGATGCGTTCCATATCACCCAGCCCGATCCCGAGGGCAAGGGCCTCTCGCAG
>JBDKHE010000409.1:0-4136 GCA_039797805.1 Verrucomicrobiota bacterium | reverse complement strand
AGCTGCCCGCCGGCATGCCGGGCAACCCCTCCTACAAGAAGGTCAACCCCTCGGCCGCGCCGATCATGGTACTCGCCCTGAGCTCGGCGAATCTCGGACCGGGCGATCTGTACGATTTTGCCACGACGATCATCGCGCAGAAGATCTCGCAGGTGAAAGGCGTGGGCGAGGTGACCGTGGGCGGCAGCTCCCTGCCGGCGATTCGCGTGCAGCTGAATCCCAACGCCCTGGCCCATTACGGCATTGCCCTGGACGAGGTGCGGCGCGCGATCGGGGATACGAACTCGATAAAGCCCCGCGGCATGATCGAGTCGGCTGACCGCCAGTGGCAGGTGCAGGCCAGCGACCAGTTGCGCAAAGCCGCGGACTACCTGCCGCTGATCATCCGGTATGTAAACGGTTCCCCCGTGCGCCTGGGCGATGTGGCCAAGGTGACAGACTCGGTCGAGGACCGCTACAGCAGAGGTTTCCACAACGACCGGCCCGCGGTGCTGTTGATGGTGAGCCGGCAGCCCGGCGCCAACATCATTGCCACGATCGACGCCATCAACCGGCAGATCCCCGGCCTGCAGGCGCTCGTGCCGGACGACGCGACGCTGGCCGTGGTGATGGACCGGTCTCCGGCGATCCGCGCGACGCTGTTCGAGTCGCAGCGCACGCTGCTGATCGCCTCGGCGTTGGTGATGCTGGTGGTTTTTCTCTTCCTGGGCAGTCCCCGGGGGGCGCTCATCCCCTGCGTGGCGATCCCGGTGTCGATCATCGGGACCTTCGGGATCATGTATCTCTACGGCTTTTCGCTGAACAACCTCTCGCTGATGGCGCTGATTGTCGCCGCCGGACTGGTGGTCGACGATGCGATTGTGGTGCTGGAAAACATCTCGCGGCATATCGAACGGGGCATGTCGCCGATGCGCGCGGCGATGACCGGCGCCGGCGAAGTGGGTTTCACGCTCCTGGCGATGAACCTGTCCCTCGTGGTGGTGTTCGTCTCGATCCTCTTCATGGGCGGGCTCGTGACGAAGCTGTTCCGCGAATTCTCGATCACGCTGGCGGCTGCCATGCTGGTTTCGTTGCTGGTCTCCCTGACGCTCACGCCGAGCCTGTGTGCGCGCTGGCTGGAGGCCAAGGGAGAGCGTCGGGACGGCCGGCTCAACCGGGCCAGCACGCGGGTGTTTGAAGCCGTGCGGGGCGCTTACGCCCGCACCCTGGGCTGGGTGCTGCAACACACCACCCTGATTCTGCTGATGCTGGTGGGCATCATCGCGCTCAACGTCTCGCTCTTCTACAGTGCGCCGAAGGGATTCCTGCCCGAGCAGGATACCGGTCAGCTGAACGGCTTTGCCCGGGGTGACGACGGTTTCTCCTTCCAGGTGATGCAGCCGAAGATCGAGATCTACCGGAAACTCATTCTGGCCGACCCGGCCGTGGAGGACGTGGTCGGTACCAGCGGCGGCGGCAGCGGGCTCAGCAACGCCTGGATGATGATCAGGCTCAAGCCGCGCAAAGATCGCGACGTGTCCGCGCGTGATGTGGTCAACCGGCTGCGCGTGGGTTCTCCGCCGGTGGCCGGCGGGAACCTGTGGATGAACGTTGCCCAGGATATCCAGCCGCCCCGCTCCTCGGACGGGGGCTCCTATGACATGGCGATTCTCACGAGCGAGGTGTCCCTGTTGCGCAAGTGGGAGCCGAAGATCGCCCAGGCGATGCAGGAGCTGCCGGAGCTGACGGACGTGGATACGCCGAACGACGGCGGGACGAAGCAGGTGATGCTGCACATCGACCGCGAGGCGGCCCGCCGGCTGGGGGTGGACATGCGGATGATCACGCAGGTGCTCAACAATTCCTTCAGCCAGCGGCAGATCACCACGCTCTACAACCGCCTGAACCAATACCGGGTGATCATGGAACTGGAGCCCCAGTACACCGAGGACCCCGTGGTGCTGGACCAGGTACAGGTCATCGCCGCCGATGGCTCGCGCGTGCCGCTCTCGGCGTTCACGAAGTACGACTACGCCCTCGTGGAGGACCGGGTGCGCCATCGTGAGCAGTTTGTGTCGGAACAGGTCGGCTTTTCCCTCGCCCCCGGCGTCTCGCTGCAGGAGGGGTTGCAGGCCATCGACCGGGCAATGGCAAAGATCATGCTCCCGACGGAGGTGCAGGTGAAGATGGCCGGCGCGGCGGAAACCTTCCAGAGCGCCCTCGAGAACCAGCATTGGCTGATTCTGGCGGTGTTGGTGGCCGTGTACCTGGTGCTCGGCATCCTCTATGAGAGCCTGGTGCATCCGCTCACGATCCTCTCGACCTTGCCCTCGGCCGGATTGGGCGCGCTGCTGGCCCTGCGGTTCACGGGTACGGAATTCACGCTGATCGCGCAGCTCGGGCTGTTCCTGCTCATCGGGATCGTGATGAAGAACGCCATCCTCATGATCGACGTCGCGCTCGTCCGGGAGCGGCAGGACAAGCTCTCGCCGCGCCAGGCCATCTTCGAGGCCGCGCAGCTGCGCCTGCGGCCGATCCTCATGACCAACCTCGCCGCACTGCTCGGCGCGCTCCCTCTGGTGCTGTCCACCGGCGAAGGCGTCGAGATGCGCCGCCCGCTCGGCCTCGCGATCGTCGGTGGCCTCGTGGTGAGCCAGCTCCTGACGCTCTACACCGTCCCCGTCGTCTATCTCTGGCTCGACCGCATGCGCCTCCGTGTTCTCGGCCGCCTCGGCCGCCTCAACCCGGTGGAAGCGGCGAAGGCGGTGGAGGCGTGAGTTGGATAGCCATGCTGCAAATTACTTGGACTGACGTTTGCGTCTCGACTGTGAAATTGCCGTGCGAACGACCGAGGGCAGGGTCGGATCGTCAAGCATTCTGGGTGGGGCATCCCCGGCAGAGCGACTAATACGAACCATCTCCTCGTAGGAACTAAGATAGATCGAGATGATCATTTTGGTTCGTTCGGTGTAGCTTAATCCTTCCTTCTTCGCATGGAGATAAGCATCTGCTGCGCTTATGCCCTTCTGTTTAAGCTTACGGTATTTGGTAAAAGAAATCTCGCGCATGTCTTGTTCTCTAACCCGGATATTCCGACTGCGTAGAAAGCCTACGCTGGCTTGGCCCGCCGAGGGGCAGAAAGGAGATTGAGCCGGTCGCCTTCAACCTCCGATTGGCGGCGTGGCATTCCTTACTCCGCCCGCAGCGCGTCGAGCGGATTGACGCGGGTGGCGCGACGCGCGGGCAGCCAGCAGGCGACCATGGCGGCGGCGCTGAAGGCGAGGGTGTCGAAGGCGCTGAAATCCACGAAGACCGTCGCGAGCAGCCGGCCCACGCCGAGGCCGAGCAGGAGGCCGAGGCCCACACCGGTCAGGGTCATCGTCAGGCCTTCGCGGAGGATGAGGTTGCGCACGCGGCCCGGTTCGGCGCCGAGGGCGAGGCGGATGCCGATCTCCCGGGTCCGCCGCGAGACGGCGTAGGCCTTGAGGCCGTAGATGCCGACGACGGCGACGAGCATCGCCAGCCCGCCGAAGACCGAGAACATGAGGGCGGCGGAGCGCACAGCCCAGAATTCGACCGAGGCATCGCGATGCTCGGCGAAGGTGCGGACCTTGAACACCGGCACGCCCGGGGCGGCGGCGCGCAGCTCGCGGCGGATGGTGTCGACCAAGGCGCGGGCGGCGGTGTCGCCGGGGGCCGCGGGGCGCACGTGGAAGTGGATGTTGCTCATGAAGCCCTGGGCGAAGGGCACGTAGATGGCCGTGCCGGGCTCCTTGTCGAATACATCGGCCCGGGTGGCCGGGACGATGCCGACGATCTCCAGGGTCTTGGGGTCGTCCTTGCAGGAAAGATCCTGGAAGTCGCCGACGCCGCCGGCGCCGCCCTCCTCGGCCCGCGGGGCATCGCGCTCGGCAAACTGGAGGCGCTGGCCGAGGGCATCGCCATCGGGCCAGAGCTTTTTTGCCAGCACCTCATCGATGATGGCCACGGGCGGGGCGTCCTTGCCGTCAGCCTCGGCGGCCGTGAAGGTGCGGCCGCGAAGCAGGGGCAGGCCCATGGCGGTGAAATAGTCGGCACCAATGCTGTTCCAGTTGGCGGAGAAGGCGAGACCTTCCGCGGCGGTGGCGGGCTTGGCGCCCGGCTCGGGCCGGAGGCCG
>JBDKHE010000408.1:0-3538 GCA_039797805.1 Verrucomicrobiota bacterium | reverse complement strand
ATATAGTCAGGCTGGGGAGCGGCGGGCTGGAGCAGCCACCCGGTGCTCAGCATGACTATCGCCACGCGAAGGCGGTCGCTGAATTCGGTGCGGTGCTGTTCAGGTGCCTGAGCTGGCCCTGGGTCGACACACCCTGGGCGTGGTGGTTGATGCACTTCCCCTGTGGCTGGCTTGCCTTCTCCCTGCTCAAGGCTCGACGTCGCCCCGATGCCACCGAGCGATTCTTGATCGGGCTCGTGCTTTGGGTCGCTCTGAATGCCGTGGCGATTGCCTGGAGCCGCGGCGGCGGGCTCCCCGAGCACCGACCACTCTCCCGCTATCAGGATCCGCTCATCCTCGGTGCGGCGGCCAACGGCATGCTCTTGCTGCGATTGATCCCCCGGTATCAGCTCGCGCGAAGTGTCACGCTCCTTTGGGCAGGTTGCCTGCTCGCCGGTCTGCTGGCCCTGACAACCCATGTCCTGTCGGTAAACCTGCCGTACAAACGCCAGGTCGACGGAATCGGCTTGGCCCAGATTCGCGCCTACCTCGCGGCCGGCGAGTCTCGGGTCTTTGCCTCCGCCCCCGACCTCCTGACGCTTCATCCGGATCAACGCGTGGTGCAGCAAGTACTCGATGATCCGCTGCTCAGCCCTGTTTTGCCGGTGGAGTTCCGGCAAACGGACGCACAACCTCCGCTTCTCATCCGATGGGCGGCGTGGCTGAGTGCCGTTTCCCTGCTCACGCTCGCCTGGGTCGCGTGGAAACAATACCCGCGAGAGAAACGTTAGCCAGGCCCGCTCAGTCGCGCCAATCCTCGACCACCTTACCAAGTGGCAGCAGGGGCGGCACTTTCTCGCAAATGATTACCGAGCGACCCACCAAGGACAACTCCGGCAGGTCGGCGAATTCATCCGCATAGGCGCGACTGGCCGACCAATCGACTTCCTGCCCCGCCCAAAGCTGGCCGGCGGCGGCGACCTTCTGCACGCCGCTGAGCTCAGGTCCATGAATCCGACCGGTGCAACGACCATCGACAAACTCCAGGCGTACGGCCTGCCAGAAACCCACCTTCTGCGCCTTGTCCCAAGATTCACCAAGAAACCAAACGCCCCGGTCACGAGGTCGATCTCCCATCCCACTTCCCGACTGAGCGCGAGCGCCCGCCGTCCGGCCCGGCCGAGCCGTGACGCCAGCACAGCAGCATGAAACTCCATGCAATGGCCGTAACCTCGGCCTGCGTCCGTGAATGTCCTCACGCCGGCCTTCGGGTCGGTTCTGCAGAGGCTTGCTCAGACCGGCCGCACGCGCCGATGGCCGCGAATTCGTGCGCGAAAAAGGGCGGCTCCTTTCCAAAGCCCGAACATCAGGCGCCACTTGGCCCGCGCAAAGGCGGTCCGACCGAAATGCTTCAGATAGACATCCCGGTTCGCATCAAAAATGGCCGTCGACATCCGGTCGAAATCCTTGGCGACGCTCACGCCCTTCAGATGGATGATCTGCACCCGGCCATCATAAACGATCCGGTAGCCCGCCTTCGCGAACCTGATGCAGAGGTCGAGGTCATCGCCATACATGAAAAACGTCTCGTCAAACAGCCCCACCTGCTCGAACACCGCGCGCCGGCCCAGCATGAAGGCCCCGTTGATCGCCCCGACGTCGTAGGTTCCTTCGGTTGGCAGATGCGTGAGATTGTAGCCGTTCAACCACGCGGCCCGGGGAAAAGCCGCCGCCAATCCGCTGGCCCGGCAAAAGCCGTCCCACAGCGTGGGAATGCCGCGTCGGCAGGCCAGATCCATGGCGCCGTCCGCCTGCTCTAACCGGGGAGAAATCAATCCCAGGTCCGCTTCGGCCAACAGGCGCCGCACACAATGTTCCAACGCGGCCACATTGCTGATCGTGTCCGGATTGAGAAAAAGCACACATTCACCGACGGTGGCGCGAAAGCCGGCATTGTTGGCCCGGCCAAACCCCTGGTTCGCGCCTGCCTCCAGCACGCGCACCTCCGGAAACGCACCGTTGATCCAGCCCGCAACCCCGTCACCCGGCGAGTTGTTGACCACGCAAATCTCCACCAGCCGGCCCAAGAGCGAACGCGGCAATGATGCCAGACAGGCCGGCAGTTCGTCGCGAGATCGGTAGGCGACGATGATGACCGAGAGAATGGGAACGGGAGCCGCCATTCACTCCAGCCTTGTGACTCCTTCCCCCGACGGCAACGCTGCTGATGCTCCATGCCCGCGCCCCTCGTCAGCGTCATCATAGCGTGCCGGAACCCCGGCCCCAAGCTGCCTGCCGCCGTGGCCAGCATCCGCCGCCAGAGTGGAGCCGACATCGAGACCGTAATCGTAGACGGTGCCTCCACTGATGGCACCCGGGAATGGCTGCAGTCCGAGTCCTCCCGCCTCGGCGCCTGGCTCAGCGAACCCGATGCCGGGGTTTACGACGCCATGAACAAGGGCGCCGCCCTCGCCCAAGGCGCCTGGCTGCTGTTTCTTGGCGCCGATGACCAGCTGGTTGACGGAGCGCTGGCAGCGGCCGCCCCGCACTTGTCTGTGCGTACAGGAGGGGTCCTGGCCGGAGAAGCCCGCTACGCCGACGGCAGGACCTACCGCGGAGGCGCACGTCCCGCCGTCATCCGCCGCAATTTCCTGCACCATCAGGCCTGTTTCTACCACCGCAGCATCTTTGCCCATCAACGGTACGATCAGTCCTTGCCGATCCAGGCGGACTACGAGTTCAACCTCCGCCTCTGGCACGCCGGCATCCGCCCGACTCCGCTGGCCGTCCGGATCGCCGTCTGCGGCACCGGCGGCCTGAGCGATGGCGGCAGCTGGGCCAACTACCGTGACGAAATCCGCGCGCGCCACCGGCATTTTCCGGCGTGGCAATGCTGGCTCTGGGACCTTGGCTCTGTCGCCCGCTACTGCCGCAAGAACCTCGTGCGCAGTTTCGCCAAAAAGCGCCCGGAATAACGCCCCAGTCCGAGACGGCCTGAAACAAACACCCGCCCCAGCCGCAGCCAGTCGCTGCCGAACACGAGACGCAACGGCAGCGAACGCCAGAAGCTCCGGTCGAACCGAAGCGCCCGCCGCTGCGGAATCCAGGCCGACATGGCCTGTTTGATTTCTTCCTCCGCCGCCTCCATGGCCTGCACGTAGGGTCCGTAAAGCGACTGCCGCAGCTTCCATGGCATCACACCGTAATCGAGCTGACCCGACTGCCACCACCACCGGCCCAGGATCGGGCGCAACCGGGCAAAATGAAAGAGGACCAGCGGATGGCCATCCACGCGCATGCCGTCCGGTTCGCAAACATACCGATGGTTCATCCAGTTCCACGGCGCGAGGTTCACGCCCGGATGCTCCAGCACCAGCAGCGCCTGGCCCATGAGCGCCGGCCAGGCCTCGAGGTATTTCTGGTCGGCATACTTCCCGTCTTCCAACCGGTCATGACACCAGTCCAGGCAACGCGAGCGCCAGTCCTCCAAACATCGACGCCCGGGCTCATCGTTGCGGAACGACAGGATGCCGACATTGAAGCGCCCGTGCTTTTCATA
>JBDKHE010000407.1:0-8874 GCA_039797805.1 Verrucomicrobiota bacterium | reverse complement strand
CGAACACGGTCGCGAGGATGATCGACGGCGCATAGATCGTGATGCCGCTTTGCAGGCCGCGTTGCAGGAGGAAGACGCCGGCGCCGAGCAGGCGGGTTTTCTGGTCGAAGCGCCGGCCGAGGTATTCGTAGGCGGTGTAGACGCCGAGCCTGCGGTAGATCGGCAGAAAAACCGCGCAGACCAGAATCAGGGCGAGCGGGAGGCCGAAATAATTTTGGATGAAGGCAATGCCGTTCTCGTAGGCCTGACCGGGCAGGGAGAGGTAGGTGATCGTGCTCGCCTGGGTGGCCGCGACGGAGATGCCGATGGTGAACCAGCCGGTGGTGCGGCTGCCCTTGAGGTAGGTGTCGAGGTGGTCGGTGTGGCGCGTGCGCCAGGCCCCGTAGCCAGCGATCCCGAGCATGGTTCCCAACAGCACGATCCAGTCGAGCGTGCTCATGCGTAGAACCGGGAGAAGAGGGTCAGCGCGAGGACAACCAGCACGAAGCAGCCGAGGACAAACCAATAGACGCCCCGCCAGGTGCGGAAACCGGGCACCCCGGGGGAGTCATCATTCGGTTCGGGGGTGGGAGCCATCGGAAGTTTCCTACACCCCCCGTCCTGACGGGCACCCCTCTTCATCGAGGGGAGTCATGGCGTCCGTAGAGAATGATTGATTCCCCTCCAACAAGAGGGCTGGCGCAAAGCGACGGCGTGTGTCGCTCGCGTTGGCTGCTCCGAGGGAGGTGAACACGCGATTCATTTTCCCAGCGAAAGGAGATTGGCGAAGAGGCGGTGGGCACCGGGATTGCCGGCCGGCAGTTGCCGGAAGAACGAGAGTCCCGTGTAGACATACCAGCCCTGGCCGTGTCGGGCGACGAGGAGGCTGCTGCGCAGCGGCGCCTCGCCCGGATCGTTCATGGCCAGAATGGCGGTGTAGTGGGATTCGTCCCACTTGCTGGGGAAATACGCGCCGCGTTCCTGAACCCAATTCTCGAAATCGGCCGCGGTGATCTTGTTCGGGATGTTGAGGACCGGATGATCCGGCGTGAGAAAGGTCACCGGCGCGGTCTCGTCGGTAACGCGCAGTTCCGGCGCCCGACCCTCGATGGAGAGGGCGTAGGGACCAAGCTGGCCGGTGTTCAGCTTGCGGTCAGGACGATTGTATTGGGCGATGACCGTGCCGCCGGACTCCACCCAGGCGAGCAGCCCGGGCAGGGCGGCGGCGAGGTCGGTCCGGTCATTGAAGGCGCGAACCCCCAGCACGACGGCGTCCAGGCCGGTCAGTTTTTCGGGAGTGAGGTCGGCGCCGGTCAGCGTGACGACCTCGTAGCCGAGCTGCGCAATGCTCTCGGCGGTGCTGTCACCCGCGCCGGGCAGGTAGCCGACGCGATGGCCGCGGGTCTGGACTTCAAGAACCACAGCCTTGGCCCGGGCTGGAGGTTGCAGCAACAGGACGGGCAGATGGCGGTAGTTGATGACAAAGCGCTCGGTGCCGTAGGTTGAGCCGCCGATGGTGACGGTGGCATCCAGGGTGGCCGAGGTCGGTGCGGCGGGTGCCGTGACCTGAAAGGTGAGGGAAACCTTGTTGCCCGCCGCCAGCAGATTGAGGGGGAGGCCAGCGGGCGTGACCTTCCAACCGGCGGGAGCGCGCAATTGCAGCGAACCGACAAGACCGGCCCGGGCGGCGGTGGCCTCGACGGTGACGGCCTTGGTGGCTTCGGGTTGGAAGACTTCCAATTCATGCGCAAAGCCGAGCGACACGGGCGGGATCACGCTCAGCCGGCGGTATTGTTGGGCCTCGCTGGCGCCGGGAATGATCTGCACAGGCTGGTCCGTCACGACGAGCGCCTTGCCGCCGACCTCAAAGATGAATTCGACCGGAAAATCCGTAGGATTCTCCGGCGTGCCGATCAGGGAAGGGGGGTAAACCTTGAACGCGCCCGGTGTGCCGGTCTCACGCAACCAGTAGGGTTGGCTGGGCGGCGTGGCGACGGGCAGGACCTGCTGGGTTTCGCGGACGGTGACTTCACCGGGCTTCAGGAAGGTGCGCACCTTGAGATCGCCCTGGGTGGAGGGATAGCGCACCGCGACCCAGCGGACCGGGATGGAGGCAGAGAGCTGGACCTCGTGATGAAGCGGGATCTGTTCGCCGGGCACCACCTCGGCGTTGGGGACAGTGGTCTCAACCATGAGGCCGAGGCAGGCGGTGATGATGCGGTCAAGATCGGCGCGCTTTTCCTGAAGCAGGGGATGGGCGGGCAGGGCGTCGAGTTTGGTGCGGATCGCGAGAAGGGAGGGCACGCTGGCGGCGGGATCCGTGGGCTTGAAGCCCGCGATGGTCTCATCGATCAGCGGGATCAGCGCGGCGCCACCAGGCACACGGTTCCACGTGGTGTCGACGCCGTCCATGATGTCAGCCGGCGGCGCATCACCGGCGAGGAGCTGGAAAGTCTGCATGTTTGGACCGGCGCCGCCGGTCCGGGCCGCAAAACTGCCCAGGCCCTGGGTCTTGTGCATGCCGCGGCTGCGATTGGCCAGGGTGCTGAAGGGTTCCCCTGTGACCGGATCGGTGCCGCCGATGTCGAATTGGATGGATGGGCCGGAAAGCGGACTGGCGCCGCTGCCCCAGCCGTTCCAACCGATCCGCTTCGCTTGCCAGGGCGGCAGGCCTGCGGTGATTTGTTCCGGAAACGCCGTAGGATCGCCGGCGAGCTTGAAGGCCTCGACCGCCAGCATGGCCGAGGCCGTATGCTGGCCATGACCACCGCTGCCGGGCGGGATGGGAAATCTCGTGATGATCACGTCGGGCCGAAAGGTGCGGATGACGCGCACGACGTCACCGAGCACCGTGTCGTGATCCCAAATGCGGAGGGCTTCCTCGGGTGATTTGGAATAACCGTAGTCGATCGCCCGCGTGAAGAACTGGCGGCCGCCGTCGAGTTGGCGGGCGGCCAGCAGTTCCTGAGTGCGGGCGAGCCCGAGTTTTTCGCCAAACTCGGGACCGGATTCGTTCTGCCCACCGTCACCGCGGGTGAGCGCGAGATATGCGGTGCGATAGCCCCGGCCCCGCGCCATCGCGCTGATGAGCTGGGTGTTTTCGTCGTCCGGATGGGCGGCGACGTGGAGCACGGTGCCGGTGTTGGCAAAACGGCGCAGGTCCTCCAGAATGACCGGAGCAGCCGCGCCCTCGGCGTGGGCGGGAGCCGGAGCGGCGCAGCACAACGCGGCGACGAGGCCGGCCAGTCCCAGGCGCGAGCGCGGCGTGATGGCGGCTGACATCACTTCAGACGGTCGAGGATGGCCTGGTTGAGGTCGATGTATTCGTCCTTGATCGGGCCGGTCGCCTGGGCCGCGCCTTCCATGGATTTCCTGGCGGTGGCGATGGCGCCGGCCTTGTCACCCAGTTTTTCGAGGATGAGAGCCTTGCGGTAAACCAGATAGAAGGCGTCGGGCTGGGCCGCGATGGCCGCATCCATCCAGCCGGCGGCCTTCCGGAGGTCGAGGTCGTTCTCGAGATAATACATGGCGGCCGAGGCGTAGGGGAGCTTCTCACCGCCCGAGGCCATCACGGCTTCGATCTGCGGTACCAGCGTGGATTTCACGTCGACCGTGAGGGTCACGGGCACGCGGGTTTTTTCCCAGGAGATGTTGAGGGTCGCGGATTCGTCGCGCAGGTCGTTGAGGCTGATGTCGAGGGTCTCGACCGGAGTCGCCAGGGTGACCGGCTTGGCGGTGATGCGGGCGACATCGTTCTTGGCGTCGTAGCTGTAGGCGCCCCACTGGGACATGTTCTTGTGGATGATGACCGTCCACTCGCTCCGGCCCGGGATGGTGAAAAGTTCGTAGGTGCCGGCGGGGATCTCGGTGCCGTTGAGCTTCACCGGTGTGCTGAACGAAATCTTCGTGGCGATGTTGGCTCCCGTGCGCCAGATGTGGTCATAGGGCACGAGGCCGTCGAAGACCTTGCGGTTTTTCGCACCGGGGCGGCTGTAACTGATCTGGATGTCGGTCAGCCCGACGCGCTGGGTGAGCGTGGCCGCCGGACTGGCGGCGGGGAAGTTGATCTTGGGGGCTTGGGCGAGAAGGCCGGTCGCCACGCTGAGGGCGCCCAACAGGCCGAGGGCTTTGCGAATCAGGGATGTCTTCATAAGCATGAGGGGAAGGGGGGACAGGGTGCGGAGTTATAGCCAGAACGACTCAAAGGACAAGCGTTCCGACGGGAGCGGATTCAGGATTCAGACAAGCATCGCACAACGGGCCAGTCGGCCGCGGCGAGATCGTAAGCCGCGAGGTCCGACGACCCGACCCAGGCGAGAGCGACATGCTCGTGGGGATGCGGCTCGGGTGAGCCGGGGGCCAGGGTGCAGACGAAAGGGATCATCTCGATGACGACGGTCCGGTAGTCGTGGGTGAACGGGGGAAGTGCCCGGCTGACGGTGACGGCGCAGCCGAGTTCCTCGCGGATTTCCCGGATGATGGCGGCGGCCGGATCTTCCCCCGGCTCGACCTTGCCGCCGGGGAACTCCCATTTCAGGGGCAGGAGCTTGTCCGGCGGGCGCTGGGCGATGAGGAAGCGATCTTCCCGGCAGATGACGGCGCAAACCACAGGCACGGGCGGACGGGGTGCGGTTGGGGTGGTCATGGGCGGGTCGGCGTCCAAGGAAATGGCAGTGGGGGGATGGGGGTGTCACTCCTCAATTGTTACCGGCGGCGACCCTTCGGTGGCGGGAGGCTGCAACTTTTCCCCGAGGCCCCGTGTTTTCTGGGAGTAACCATGAAAACTTTCCTCAAAATCCTCCTGATCGCCGCGATCCTCTTCGTCGCCATCAAGCTCAGCCCGTTCATCTTCCTGGTGGGGCTGGCCGGCCTGGGTACCGCGACCGTGCTCGGCACTCTGGGTCTTTCCCTGCTCGGGCTGCTGCTGGGTGTGTTTCTCGCGCTGGCCGTGTTGCTGGCGCCGCTCTGGATACCGGTGCTCGCGATTGTGGGCATCATCTGTCTTTTCCGCCGCAAGGAGCCGAACGTCGTCACGGCCTGAGTGTCGGGAATTGAAACGGCGGCCTGCGGGCCGCCGTTTTTCGTTGGCAGAAAACGAAGCCGCCTGCCTCACTGCGGGGCATGGCCAAAACGACGGATCGCGCCGACAAATTTGTTTCCCAGGTCAGTCTGGTGGGACGCAGCCAGGGCGCGGTCAAGAATCTGGCCGGCTTCCGCAAACCGCACCACACGGTGCCGGACGCGGTTAATGCGGTGACGACGGCGTTTCTCGGCAAGCTGTGCACGAGCGAACTCGCGGAGGAGGGGGAGGATTATTACCAACGCGCGAAAGCGGCCTTGGGTTACAAGCGGACGGACCTCACGTTGGATGTGTCCGGGCCGGCGGCGGTGCTGGCGGCGAGGGATTTCACGCTGGAGATCGAGTACGCGCTCGACCGGAGCGACCCGGCGGCATTCCGGGTGTCCCGGACCCTGCACAGTCTGCGGAGCGGACAGTTGGTGGAACTGGAGGAATTCGACAGCCTCTTCGCCGGGGTCTTTTCCACCGTGGCATTTTCCCTGGTGAAAGGCGTGAAGGTCGAGGCGGTGATCGATGCGGTCGAGGCGCGGCCGGAGGGGGATGCGCTGTCGGTGACCTATCCGTCGGACTGCCGTCATTGCATTCTGGCGGTGGCGGGGGTGGCGGCCGAGGTCTTTTGTGACGGGGCGGTGCTGGAAATGCGTTTCCCGCGGGCCGGATCGCCGCGGGAGATGGTGGCGGCGTTCCGGGAAGTACGCTCGGCCTTCAGTCTGGCGAAGGATCGGGTGTTGTCGGGGTTGCTGTAGGGCGTGTCGGTGTCTGTGACTGGCCGGGAGGCGAGGCAGAAGTCCGGTCAGAGACCGGACCTACAAAAAAAGGCGGCCCACTTGGGCCGCCGGGAAGTGATAATGATGGAGAGAACGACTTACTTGATCATTTCCGCCACGAAGGAGCGCTCGTCGACGAGTTCCTTGTTGGTCGCGGCGATCTTGGACTTGGCGAAGTCGTCCATGGCGTAGCCGGTGATGACCTCGTAGCTGCCGGGGGTCGTGGTCTTGACGGGCATGCCGGCCCAGACGTTGGCGTCGAAGCCGTAGAGACCGTTGGACTTCACCGCGATCGAGTGGATCGCGCCGGGAGTGACCAGAGAGCGGACATGGTCGACGAGGGCGTTGGCGGCGGAGGCAGCCGAGGAGGCGCCACGGGCGGCGATGATGGCGGCGCCGCGCTTGCCGACGGTCTCGCAGAAGGGACCTTGCAGCCAGGCGGTGTCGGTGATGACGGAAGGAACGGGTTGGCCGTTGATCGTCGCGTTGGCGTAGGCCGGGAACATCGTCGGGCTGTGGTTACCGTAGATGAAAATGTCCTTCACGGCGGTGAGATCCACGCCGGCCTTCTTGGCCAGCTGCGTCTGGGCGCGGTTCTGGTCGAGGCGCACCATGGCGGTGAAGCGGTCGGCCGGCAGACGTTTGGCCTGCGAGGCGGCGATCATGCAGTTCGTGTTGGCCGGATTGCCGACGACGGCAACCCGGGCATCGGCTGCGGCGACGGCGTCGATGATCTTGCCCTGCTCGATGAAGATCTTGCCGTTGTCCTTGAGGAGATCGGCGCGTTCCATGCCGGGGCCGCGAGGCTTGGCGCCGACGAGCAGGCACCAGTTGGCGTCCTTGAAGCCGACGGAGGCGTCGGAAGTCTGGATGATGCCTTTCAGGAGCGGGAAGGCGCAGTCATCGAGTTCCATGGCGACGCCCTCGAGGGCCTTGAGGGCCTTCTCGATGGGGGCTTCGATCAGCTGGAGGATGACCGGCTGGTCGGGGCCGAACATCGCGCCGGAGGCGATGCGGAAAAGGAGGGCGTAGCCGATTTGGCCGGCGGCGCCGGTGACTGCAACACGGATAGGAGCTTTCATGGGGATGGAGTTAATCAGAAAAAAGCGAGACGGGGAATGCACGAATTGCGCAACGCTGGTCGGATTTAGCAACCGCGGCGCGCCAGCGCGAGTTTTGTCAGGGAAAAAGCGGTGCCAGCGTGGTGTGGATTTCCCGAACCATGGCCTCGGTGGTGGCCCAGTCGATACAGCCGTCGGTGATGCTGACGCCGTACTTCAACCGTTCCTTCGGCTGGGGAAACGCCTGGTTGCCGGCGACGAGGTTGCTCTCGACCATGGCGCCCATGATCGAGCGGTTGCCGGCGGTGATCTGGGCCAGCAACTGCCGCATGACCTCGGGCTGGAGTTCGGGTTTCTTGGCGGAATTGTCGTGCGAGCAATCGACCAGAATGGACTTGGGCAGGCCGCCCTTGGCCAGGAGTTCCTCGGTGCGGTTGATGTGTTCGGGAGAAAAGTTGGGACCGGCGCTGCCGCCGCGCAGGACGATGTGACAGTTGGGATTGCCGCGGGTGACGATGGCCGAGGAAGCGCCATCGAGATTGATGCCGAGGAAGGTCTGCGGTTGGCCGGCGGCCTTGATGGCGTTGATGGCGGTCTGGATGGAGCCGTCGGTGCCGTTCTTGAAACCAAGCGGCATCGACAGGCCGGACGCCATCTGGCGGTGGGTCTGGGACTCGGTGGTGCGGGCGCCGATGGCGCCCCAACAAACGAGGTCGGCCACGTATTGAGGCGTGATCGGATCGAGAAACTCCGTGGCCGTGGGCAGGCCGAGGTCGAGCACGTCGCGCAGAAACATGCGGCCGAGACGCAGGCCGGCGGCGATATCGTGGGATCCGTCCAGATGCGGGTCCATCACCAGGCCTTTCCAGCCGACGGTGGTGCGGGGCTTTTCGAAATAGACGCGCATCACGACCACAATGCGGTCGGCGACTTCGCGGGACAGGGTCGCGAGCTTCCGGGCGTACTCCCGACCGGCTTCCGGATCATGGATCGAGCAAGGCCCGACGATCAGCAGGAAACGCTTGTCGTCGGTGAAGATGAGCCGGTGGATCTCACTGCGAGCCCGGGAGATGAACTCGGCCTGGGCCTCGGTCTTGGGCAGCTCGTTTAAAAGGGCGGCGGGCGAGGGCAGGGCCCGGGTTTCGACGACATTGATGTCCGATGTTTTCTGCACAGGCGGTCAACCCTGCAAAGGCGCACCGGCGGGGCAAGCTTTCGGTGCAATCGTGACACAGCTTGGACTTGGGCAAAGAAAAGGCCGGTCGTGTACCCCTACACGACCGGCCATTGCTTTCTTAGTTACCCCAAAACTCCCGCTAGGCGGGAGAAGTGTTAAATTGGATAGGTGAATTGATACTTGGTTCCCTCACTTCGTCAATTGATTCGAGGGATCTATCAGAGAACACACTTGCTAAAGCTGGTCCCATGCCAACCATTTCATCAAATCGACAATGATTTACACGCTGACAGATAATGACTTAAAGAACGCATCAGCTGTGCTCCGCGCCCGCGGGCCTGACGCTAATAGCTATTTGCAGGGGCAATTCACGCAGGATGTGAACGCCTCGACGGGGGGTCGCACCTATGGATTGTGGCTCGACCAGAAGGGACGCTGCCTTGCGGACGGCCATGTGCTGCGTCTGGCGAAGGACGATTTCCTCGTGGTCAGTTTTTCGATGTCCGCCACGGATCTGCTGGCGCGACTGGAGGCGTATCTCATCGCCGACGAGGTGGAGCTGACCAATGAGACGGCGGCGTGGGCCGGCATTTTGCTCTGGGGGGAAGGTGCGGCGACGATCGCCGTGCCCGCCGGGACGGTGAGCTTTGCCAGCCGCCGCGCCGGAACCGGCAGCGTGCAATGGCTCGTGCCGACGGGTAGCGTGGGCGAAGTGCTGACCGGTTTGCGCAAGGCAGGCGCGGTGGAGCGGGATGTGGCCGCGGCGGAACTGGATCGTTTGCGCCAGGGGGTGCCGTCCGTGCCGGCGGA
>JBDKHE010000406.1:0-12044 GCA_039797805.1 Verrucomicrobiota bacterium | reverse complement strand
GCGCGCACGCGATAGGGCTCGGCATCCCCCGGAGAACGGTAACGGGTCAGGAAACGGGCGTCACTGTCGAGAAACCGCACGGCCTTCACCGGATCGAAGGCCTCCGCGTAGCCGCCGCTGCGTTTGCTGCCGCCCGGCAGCGCGAAGGAATGCCATTTCATCAACACGCGCTGGCCGTCGAGCCCGGTGCCCCAGTAGATCTCGTGCTCGCGCTCGGCGAGGCTCGCGTTGCGCATCTTGCTGGCGCAACCGCAGACCCCTTTCCAACTGAACTCCGCGCCGGACCCCGCCCAGAGCGAGGCGAGGCCGAGCGGCAGCGTCTGGTTCTCCATCGCCCCGACCTGGGTGAAACGCAGGCCGAAGCGGCGCTCGAGGCGCCCGGCGTAATACATGCCGCGCAGGACGGCCTCGGCGGGCTGCGCCCCATAGCAGGAGACCGCGGCATTGAGCGGCGCGCTGAGATGGCCGCTCTTGAGCCGGTCGATGACCCGGGCGAACTCGGCGGGCGACTTGCGGTGCTCGTATTCCCAGAGCCAGAGGCTGCCATCAGTGTTGAAACGGCTCTGATACGGCGGCGGGTTGCCAAGGGTCTCGTCCGTCAGTTTCAGGTAGTGGTCGAGCTGGTCGACGAAGACGCGGCCGTAGGTGTCGGCGTCCGCCGTCCACATGTAGTCGGTGTGGTCGTCGTTCGCGAGGTAGAGGCGCACCGGGTCGGCGGCGGAAGCCGGCAGCCAGGCGAGCGCCAGGGCGGAAAGGAGGGACCATTTCAAAACGTATCCCGTAGGGGTAGGGGCGGCGCCCCGCGACTGCGGAACCGCCCGCGGGTGCCCAAAATCTGTCATTCTGAGACAGGACAGCAAGCCGGAGCCGGCTTGGGTGCTCCTGCCAAAGAACGTCCCTACCGTCATCCTGAGCCGTGCGAAGGATCCATCAGGACTTGCGCCGGCGGCCATGGTGATGGATTCTTCACTTTGTTCAGAATGACAAACCGGGGAGTTCATTGGCAGCGAAGCGAAGAATCCGGCGCCACGTATCCGAAAGCGGCTACAGAATCATTTAAAACGCTGTAGCGCCACCGCCGGCCGGGCATTCATCAGCAAGCGCAAGAACCGGCTGCCTTTGCTTTGACGGGATCAGGGGAAAGCGCCGGGATGTCCGGAATATCAGGACCATCGGGCTCCCGTGCTGCTCCAGCCGGGGCTCCGGGTCCATTGCCGCCATGAGTTTCCCGAAAGACTTCACCTGGGGTGTCGCCACCTCCTCCTACCAGATCGAAGGGCACGCCAGCGGCGACGGCCGCGGGGCCTCCGTCTGGGACGAGTTCTGCGCCACGCCCGGCCGCGTCAATGGCGGCCATAGCGGCGCGGTGAGCTGCGACCATTACCACCACTGCGCGGCCGACGTGCATTTGATGCGCACCCTCGGCTTGGGCGCCTACCGGTTCTCGGTGGCGTGGCCCCGCGTCATGCCCACCGGCCGCGGACCGGTCAACGCGGCCGGCCTGGCCTTCTATGACCGCCTGGTGGATGCCCTGCTCGAAGCCCGGATCGAGCCGTGGCTGACGCTGTTTCATTGGGATTATCCGCTCGCCCTTTATCGCGAGGGCGGCTGGCTGCACCCGGACAGCCCGCGCTGGTTCGAGGACTACACCCGCGTCATCGTGGACAGGCTCTCCGACCGCGTCCGGCACTGGATCACGCTCAACGAGCCGCAGTGTTTCATCGGGCTCGGGCACCAGACCGGCCTCCACGCGCCCGGCGACAAGCTGCCGCTCGACCGGACGCTCCTCGCCGCGCACCACACCCTGCTCGCCCACGGCCTGGCGGTGCAGACCATCCGCAGCCGGGCGAAACTGCCGCCGGTCATCGGCTGGGCCCCGACCGGCGACGTGCCCACGCCGGCGACGGAGACCGCGGCGGACATCGGGGCGGCCCGCGAAACTTTCTGGCACATCGCGCCCGACAGTGTCTGGAACATGGCGTGGTGGCTGGACCCGGTGCTGCGCGGCCACTACCCGGAGCAGGGCTTGCGCGCTTATGGCGCGGCCGCGCCCGCCTGCACCGACGCGGAGATGCGCACCATGCACCAGCCGGTCGATTTTATCGGGCTGAATCTCTATCGCGGTTACGACTGCCGGCGCGGCGCGGACGGATCGCCGGAAAATCCCGCTCCCGCCCCGGGCACGCCGGCCACGCACAACCATTGGACCCTTCACCCCGCCGCGTTGCGCTGGGGACCGTTCTTCACGCATGAGCGCTACGGACTGCCGGTGGTCATCACGGAAAACGGCATGGCGGCGCCTGACTGGGTGTCGCTCGACGGCGAAGTGCATGATCCGCAGCGCACTGACTTTCTCGCCCGCTACCTGCTGGAACTCCGGCGGGCCGTCCGGGACGGCGTGCGGGTCAAGGGATACTTTGCGTGGTCGCTGCTGGATAATTTCGAATGGTCGGAGGGCTACCGCTATCGCTTCGGCCTGGTCCATGTCGACTACGCCACGCAGCGGCGCACGCCCAAGGACTCCGCCTGGTGGTATGGCGAATGCGCGCGCACCAACGGCGCCTCGCTGCCCGCCGCCGCTCCGGCCAGGTCACTGCAACCGGCGGGCCGCGCCTGAAACGCCCGACGACGATGACCGCGCCGCGCCCGATCAACCTCCGGCCCTTCCTGTGGGTGCCCTCGCTCTATCTGGCGATGGGCATTCCGTTCAACATCATCATGGGCGGCACGGCGGCGCGCATGTATAAGTCGCTGGGCTACTCGGACGGCCAGATCACGGTGGCGCTGGGCAGCATCGGCGTGGCCTGGTCGCTGAAGCCGCTGTGGGCCGCGTTGCTGGACATGTATGGCACGAAGAAATTCTTCGTGCTCGCGATGGAGGTGCTGCTCGCCGGGCTGCTGGTCGCCGTGGCGATGACCCTGCCGACGACGGGGTTTTTCCGGGCGAGCATCGCCCTGTTCTGGATCGCGGCCTTTGCCTCGTCCACCCAGGACATTTGCGCCGACGGCATCTACCTGACGGCGCTGCGGAAACCGGAGCAGGCGCGCCTGGCCGGGCTGCAAAGCACGTTCTGGGTCCTGGGCAAGGTGCTGGCCTCGGGCGTGCTCATCTCCGTGCTCGACCGCATCAAACTCGCGGAGGGCTGGCCGGAGCAAAAGATGTGGGTCATGGTCATGGTCGCCTGCGCGGGCGTCATGGGATTGCTGGCGGCCCTGCACGCGTTCACCTTGCCGGCGGGGCGGCCCGCGCGCCGGCCCGCCGGCGTGCGGCAGGTGGTGACGGAATTCCGCGAGACGGCCGTCAGCTTTTTCCACAAGCGGATGTTCTGGGGCATGATCGGCTTTGTCTTTCTCTACCGCCTCGGCGAGGGCCTGATCCTGATGGAGGGGCAGCTGTTCCTGCAGTCGGCCGTGAGCCAGGGCGGCCTGGGCCTGACGGCCGGCCAGGTGAGCGACATCGACGCGCTGTGGGGCACGCTCGCCACCATCATCGGCGGCCTCCTCGGCGGGGTCTTCGTGTCGCGCCACGGCCTCGCCCGCACGCTCGTGGTCCTCGCGCTGTTCCTGAACGTGCCGAGCTTCGCCTATGTTTATCTGAGCCAGGCGGCCTCGGCCGGCCACGGGCTGGATTACGCGACGATCGCGACGCTGGTGAGCATCGAAAAGTTCGGCTACGGCTTCGGTTTCATCGGCAACATGATCTACATGATGCAGCAGTTGGCGCCGGGCCGTTGCACGATGACGCACTATGCTTTCGCCACCGCGCTGATGAACCTCGTGATGGTCCCGACCAACATGATCTCCGGTCCGCTCGCGGAGGCCCTGGGATTTGCCCCCTTCTTCATCGTGGTGATGGTGGCCTCGGTGCCCTCGGTCTGGGCGGCGTGGCGCGCGCCCTACCCGGCGGAGCCGGCCGGGGCTGACGCCGCCGGCACCGCCCCGGACGAACTCAACTCCATCACCCCCGATGATCCCAGCCGTCTGGACGACACCGCGCGCCGCGTGCAAGTGCTCGCCGGTCGCGCCTCGATCTACGCCATGCTGAACATCCTGGCCATCCTGCTGATCGACAGCAAGGCTCTGGGCCTGCTGCAGGAGGACGGTCCCGGGCGGATTCCGCTCGGATTGCTGGCGGCCAGCCTGGGGGCGAAACTGTTCTTCTCCCACCGGGCCTGGTGCATCGCCCGGGAAACCGAGACCGAGGCCGGCCGCACGCAGGAACGCATCTACGTGCGCAACGCCCGCGGAGCCCGGACGGTGACCATCCTGTGCGGGGTGACGAGTTGTGCGATCCTCGCCTTGACCTTGAAACTGGCACTGTAAGCAGCGCAATCCTCTCGCATGATACACAAAATATCTGGAAGGACATAAGTGTTCAATTTGGACGTGGTGACGTCAGGCATGGTCTGGTGATAGAGTGGCGGGATGACCCCACCCACCACGACCTAGGCGGCAAAGACCGCCACCAAGACCGGAAAGGTTACGGCTTGCAGGAGAAGACCGAGTATCTCGCCCTGTTTGACCAAGGAGGGATGACGCTGGCGGACTTCTGCCGCAAGCTATCGCTGAGTGGAACAACGTTCTCGTTGAGGCACCATCAGGCCCGAGCGGGAGCGAGCAGCGCCGAGAGCATTCCCCAGTTTGCGGAGGTGCGGTGGCTTGGCCGACGAGGACCGGCGAAGCATCGGCCGCCGTGACGCTTAAGCCCGGGCGAGATTAACAGTCAAAGAACTGTAATGCTGGCGAAGAGAGCTGGGTAAGCGTCGCCCGGGACTTTCAATTACCCACAAGTTTACTGCCGAGAGCGTAGCCGAGGGTGAAGTCGGTGAGACGGGCGAGGCCGCGCCACATGACGATGTTGCCTGGCACGGGATCGTCGGCGCGGGCCAAGTAGCCGCCCAGCCGGGCAATCCTGACCAGATACAAGCCCAAGGCCGGACCGGCCCTGGCTTTCTTCTCCGGGAAGATCTGATCGAGCAAATCCAGTTCAAGTTGCGTGAGCGCAATCGTCGGGTCGGCTTGTGGCTGGGTGCGATTGATCATGGTCATCCAGAAGACACGCCAGCTCAGGATGCAGCAGACAGCGATCAAGCGGACGAGGCGCTCCGCGGTGCGCAAGCCCGAGGCCTCGACCCGGCAGCCGGACTTGAGGATCTTATGAAAGACCTCGATCTTCCAGCGCAGCGCATACCAGCGGAGTTTTTCGATCGCTTCGTCGGGACTGCCGACCGGCAGATCCGTGAGCAACTTCCAGTCGATTCGGTCCCGATTCTTTGGTGTGCCGCGCTCCTGCGCATAGATGGCCGTCACCTCGACGGGCTGGTATTGCTTCTGCTTGGCCACGGGCGGGAGCAGCCGCACCCGGCGATAGCGGAGCTCCAAAATCGCCTCGGTCGGATGGCCCAGCCGGTCCCGCACCTCGATGCGATGAGTGCCTTGAACGCGCACCTCGGCCATTTCCGCTTCGAGCCTGGTGGTGCCGTCCTCGGCGCGGCGGTTCGCGCATGACCGGATCAGGAAGTGCGTGCCGGCATCCTGCGCCGCGCAGAACAGCTCGTAGATGTCGCTCTCGCGATCGCCGACGTGCACGCACCGGTCCGGCTCGCCGAGCAGCGCAGTGGCGTGCTGGAGGTTCAGCCGCCAGCGCAGACTTTCCTTCTCCGTGATGGGCACCCGCGTGGGATTGATCTTCCGTTTCAGCGCGTTCGTGCCCTTGAAGGCCCGGCGCGTCCAGAACTTCACCGCCGCCAGCCCCAGCGGCAGGCCGGCTGGCGTGAGCACCAGGCTGGAATGAAGCGAGAGACCGCAGAGCGGAACGTGCCCCGAGGGATGGGTGCGGCTCCGCTGGCCCTTGTTCAATAGTCCGATGTTCTCGCGCCGATAGGAAAGCTGGGTGGTGTCATGGAGCACGAGCATCGTGCCAGCCACTCCGCTGAAGCGCTCACGGGTGCTGCGAAAGTGACCGGCCAGGATGTCCTCCTCCGTGACACGGTCATTGGCGAAAAAGCGGTAGGCGGCCTTCGTGTTGGCCCAGTCCTGGCAGGCCAGCGGCACGCTCTCCGCCGTGCCGTCGGCAAACTGATCGAGCATCACCCCGAGCCGCTTGCCCAATCGCTCGTGGGGAAACGCCGCCGCCGCCAATTCGCCCTGAATCAACGAGTCGGCGTCGTTTGCATCTACCAACGCCCTCGGCTGCGGTGTCGATAATCGTGCCTTCATGCCCATCACTATACCAGATCGGCCTTTGCGGCCATTCGTTCATCCACCATAACGCAGACAGATCCGCAGATTTGTGGGTAATTGAAAGCTCGGGGCGACGCTTACAGAGCTGGCGCTCAAGAGTCAAAATGAAAACATGCTGCTCAGATACCAGCTGGTTTCGTTCGGTATGCGGATCACCGCGATCGTGCCGTCCGGATTGGCGGCAACCGGGATGTCCTTGTCATTGCCCCAAGCATTGCGTACGTTGAGCTGTAGACGCCAGTCGATGTTCTTGGAAATCCGGCGACGATAGCTGATCCAGACATCCCCTGCAAGTTCCTCCGGTCCTTGGAATGGATGGGCAAGATCGGGGAACTGCGACTGCATGATCGGATCGGTATCGGCAATCTGGGAGATGTCCGTGAAGTTGGGGTCTGTCGCGACAATTTTCTCCTTCAATCTTTGGCCGGTGAGAAATGGATAGCCAATCACGATTTTCGACTGCCAACGGATCGCAGTGCCGATGCCCATGTTCTTCACCACAGGCAGATTGAAGGCGGAGAGATCATAGGTCGTGACAAAATTCGCTCGCCATTCCCGCTGCTCTCCCGACACGGCCCCTTCGCGCGCGACTGTGGCGGCGAGCGGAGCACCGATCAGCTGGTTGAAGCGGGTAGCTACCGTCTGCCGCTCTGGCAGCGCCGGTCCCTGGTCGATGTTCAGCAGGTTGAACTTAGCAAGGTTGGCCTGCAGGGCGTCGGCGACCTGTTTGGTGAGCGAGGCGGAACCTGTGACCACGGTTTCCTGCCTTGCGACATTGAACGATACGCGCCAACGTTTCGTCAGATTGCCGATGAGTTCTGCTTCGAAACCGCGCGCATTCAGGTTGCTGGTGTCGGTCAGCCCCGGGAAGGGATTGCTTTGCAAATTGCCGCCGGCATCGAAACGCAGGTTTTTCAGCCCCTTGGTCGGTTCCGGCAGGAGTTGGAAGAGGGAGGAATAGAGTTGTTGGTAGGAGCTGTAGCCGGCCGCAGTGACCCCAGGGATACCCGAAAAGGCGATACCCTGCGTCTCGGCGGCACGATATCGATCAATGAGGAAACTGGGGAAGTCGAACACCCACTGGGTGGCTCCCTGCGCATTATTGGAGGCGTTGGATTGCCGCGTTTTGAACCAATTGAGACGGAGCGATGCGCGCCGTTCGAAGAGTTCGATGAGCAGGCCGTATTCCTTCGTGTCGCCGGCGGGGGCGGGGATGGTTTGACCGCTGAGATCGGTCCGGACGGCAATCGGATTGAAGTTGCCCGAGGAATTGTAGTAGGCGCCAAGATCGATGCCAAACGGTAACTCGCCCAACAGCTTCTCGGGATAGCGGCCCACGACGCTCCAGGTGAAATTACGTCCGCTTTCGACAAGATCGGCACTCGGCCTCAAGCGGAGATCGGGGTCGACCCCGCCGTCGGGCAGACGCGGGGCGATAACGTTGGAGAACGTGTGCAACTCGTCCCAACGCCAGCCAAAGACCGTGATAATCGTGTCGGCGAAAAATTCACTCTTCATGCTCAACGATTTCGAGGTGATTTCCTGCCGGCTGAGCGAGCCGGCGCTGAGGTAGCGCCGGATGGAAAGTGTGTCGGTGGCAAGCTGCTTGGTGGTGAAATTGAAGAACGTCACATTGTGTGTGTCCCCGTCACGGGGGATTTGCCCGGCAAACGGCGTCGTGATCCTAACGTCACCCATCGAACCGGCCGTGAGGACCGAGGGACCGACATATTGCACCATTATCGGGATGCGGCGGAAACCGGCGAGATTCTGTTGGAAGACGTCGGTGGCGAGATCGCGCGTCGCACTGTCCCAGCCGACTTGGTAGCTTTCCGTCCGATTATCGATCTTTTGCGTGCTGAAGAGCCCCGTGAATATATGGTTGCCGAGCGGAATCCCGAAGAACGTCTTGCGACGGTCCTCAAGATCCAACCGGTAGAAGCCGGTGGCGCGGAACGAATCGCGATCCCAGATTCGCACACGCTGCTGCGAGCCGGCCTGCAGGATGAAGGGCCGGCCCAGGTCCGGGTTGGGCTGATCGTTGCTCAGGAATTGCGAGACATCGAGGTAGATGTCGCCCAGCCCGTTGCCTGCGCCGCTGCTGCCAAAGGAGAAGGGCAGCTCGCGCTCCGACCGCAGGTGCTGGCGGTCATAGGCGACCTCAAAGCCGCCTCGCCGGGCGAACAGTTCCTGCGTAAAGGCCATGTTGACGGCGTGAAAGCCCTGTTTGATCCGGCTGCTGTCGCCAGCGAGGAGATGGTTGCGGTAATCGAAGATATTCCGGTCTTGCAGACTCGGCGAGACGAAGCCGGGGACAGACGCATAAACGCTCTGGGTCGAAATCAAGTCGACCGGCAAACGTCCGTTAGCCGCCAGCGAATACCGGACCCGGGGCATCACGCCGGCGATACCGGCCAACGCGGGGTTGGCGGAGTTCGCATAGCCCGGCTCCACCTGTCCCGGCGTGTCGTAAACCAGCGGTATTTGGATGAAATACGGCACCGCGTAATAGCCTCCCACGTTCTGGGGGATGCTCGTGGAGCTCACGCGATTATCGATCGTGACACGCGGCGCCCAAATGAAACCCGGACCGCCAACCTTTACGGTGGAATTGAGGTCAACCCCGGGAATGTTGTCGAGCGCCGGGTCCGGCGGCTGGAAAAAGATGCTGAAGGCGTTGACTGGTGGGATGACATTGACGGGATTGGATCGCAGGTCTCCGACCTCCCCGGAGACGCGCAACGCGGCCTTGCCGATGACGGAGGATCGCTCTCCCTCGCGCAGGACGGCCTCAACGGTGCCGTAGAGGCGGCGTTTGCGGTCAAAGGCGGGTGTTTGGTCGAAATTGTTCTGCTCGCCAACACTCGCGATGCGAAATGCCAGCCGATTTTTTACAAGCATCCGGTTGAGATCGAGTGTGCTGCGGTAAGAATTGTTTGAACCGTAACGCACGGCTATTTCCGTGCGGTTGCGGCCCAGCTGGGCCTTTATGAGCGAAGCTTCGATGATTCCCGCGGGATTGCCGATCCCGAACAGCAATGAGTTCGGTCCACGGCTGATCGTAACGCCAGAGGTGTTGTAAGAGTCAAATGGGATGTCCGTCAGAAAGAAATCACGCGTCAAGGTCGCGGGTCCGATGCCTCGCACGCGTTGGTTTCCTTCGGGGTTCTCACGCGCATCGCTTTGGTCGCTCCTTCCGCTATCTTGTCCACCACCGGCGAAGTTTCCTCCGATGCCGCCAACTTCCGTTGCGGTGGTCAGTGAAAGCAATTCGCCCAAGTTTGTGGACGCCGTATCCGATAGAAACTCGGGTGTAATGATACTGATTGAAGCGCCGACATCACGAAGCGCGGTGTTGATGCGCGTGCCGGCCAGTGTGCTGTTGGCTGAGTAACCTACGCTGTCGTTTGCGCCGACAACGAAGGGCGACAGCACCAATGTTTCTTCTTTTGACGTCGCGTCAGGGGTGGCGGTTTGCGCCGAGAGCGGATCGGTGGCGGCGAGGAGAGCAAACAGGCTGACGAGCCAGGAGCGGGGTTTGGGGGAGTTCATGGTCTTTGGTGGCGCGGTATGTTGGTTTCTGGCGGTCTTCGTGGGCGGTCGCGCGTGGCGGTCACGCTTGATCACGAAGGCGCCCGTTTTTTCGTCCTGCACCACCCGCAGCCCGGTGTCGTCGACCAGCCGCTCCAGCGCTTCGCGGATCGCAAAGTCGCCTTGCACGGGATTGGTCACCGCACCGCGCACGTCCTCGATCAAGTAGACGACTTGCGCGCCCGCCTGATCGGAAAACGTCCCCAACGTCACCTCGGCCGCCGCCGCCGGAATGGCGAACGGTTTTCGGGCCGCTTCCGCCGCCAGAAGCGGGCTGCCGATGCAGAGGATCAACCGGAGCGCCAGCAGGGGGCCCGTCGGCCCGGTCCACCAGCGAGTAAGGGTAAGCATGGATGAGGTTTTCCACCGGCCGTCAGGCCGGCAGCGCAGGGAAGACGCGGCCGCCCTCAATTTCCGCTATCGCGAATTCGAGGTTTTTTTCCGGAGCACCAGGGCCCCGTCGGCGGCGCGCTCCACGTCGATCCCGAGCGTGGTCGCCAGGACGTTGGCGAAACCGTCGATGTCATCCGCGCGGAAACGACCGCCAAGCCGCAGCCCGGCCAGCGCGGGATCGGCGAGGATGACGCGGCGGCCGGTGCGGCGCTCGAAATTGGCCGCGACCTCCGCGAGCGTGGCGCCGCCGAGGCGGAGCAACGGCTCCTGCCACGCGAGCGCGCGGGAAATCTCCTCCGGACTCACGGCGGTCACGACCACGGCGGCGGCGGATGGGACGGGCTGGAGCGCGACCACCGCGCGCTGCCCGGGATTGAGCAGCGTAACCGTGCCGGCGACGGCCCCGGCGCGGGCGGTTTCCGCCGACGGATTCAGTCCCACCACGCCTTCGGTCACGAGCACCTCGACGGCCGCGGACTGGAAGCGGACGTTGAAGGCGGTGCCGACGGCGCGCACGACGACATTGCCGGCGCGCACGACGAAGGGCCGCCCGGGATTTTTCGTAACGCTGAAATGCGCCTCACCGCGCGTGAGCCGCACGCGGCGCTCGCCGGTGGTGAATTGCTCCACGATGGAGCCGCCGGTGTTGAGTTGGACGACGGTGCCGTCGGAGAGGGTGAGGCAGCGCGGACCCGCTTCGGCCTGGCTGGCCAGCGCGACGGGAGAAGCGGGGCGGTTTTCGTCCGCCGGCCAGCTCAGCACGGCGATCATGACTGCGGCGGCCGCAGCCAAGGAACCGGCAACGATCGAGCGGCGCCAGAACGTGCGCCGGCGCGTGGCGGCGGCGAGGACGGGCGCGGCGGCGCTCGCGGGAATGCGATCGAGGAGCGACCATGCGCCGGCGGAGCGCCGCATCGCGGCGGCGTGGCGCGGATCGGCGGCGAGCCAGAGCTCGAACTCAATGGACTCGGCCGCGGAGAGCCCGCGGTCGCGCCGCACCGTCCAAGACGCGGAAGCGTCGCGAAGGGCGTCCGCTGAAGAAGGATTCCCAGGGGCGGTCATGCGGCAGCCGGCTCCCTTTCCCAAAAAACATCCGAACCACAGGGACGCAAAGACCCATGGAACAGATCCCGGTCGGGTTCAGGGTTACTCCTCCGCGCCTCTGTTTCCCTGTGGTTCATCCGAGTGCCTTGGAAAGTTGCGCCGCAAACCCGATGTTCACTTTGGCGGCAGGCCGTGCCGGGCGAAAAACTCCTCACACCGGTGCAGCGCCTTGGTGAGCTGCGCCTCCACGGTATGCTCGGCGAGGCCGAGGCGCGTGGCGATCTCGCGATGGGAGAGGTTTTCAAATTTGCGGAGGACGAGGATTTCGCGGCAACGAGGAGGCAGGGCCGCGATCGCGGCCGTCAGCAGGCCGGTTTCCTGCCGGCGGCTCACGGTCTCGACCACGCCAGGCGCCTCGTCGAAGACGCGCGACCGGTCGATTTCCGTTATCGCAAACGTATTGGCCGTGCTGCGGCGGCGAAACAAATCGCGCGCCGCGTTGCGCGCCGTGGCGAAAAGCAGCCCGCGCGGCGACTCGATCAGGCCGCGCTCGCGGGCGCGCAAGAGCCGCACATAGGTCCTCTGCACGATGTCATCGAGGTCAGAGGGTGGGACGAGTCCATGCAAGTAGGCGCGCAGGGCCGCGGCGTGCGGCTGCACCTCCTCCATGAACCAGCGGGTTTGTTCGTCGCGGGCGGACGGCTCAGGCATGGGGGAAGGCGGATTCACGGTGAAACGGACCGAACGTGGTGTATGCCGCACCAAACGCGATG
>JBDKHE010000405.1:0-3017 GCA_039797805.1 Verrucomicrobiota bacterium | reverse complement strand
TCTCGCCGGGCTTGGGCGCCTTGGCGAGCCGCTTGCCGAGGTACTGGCTGGCCTTGAGCGCCGCCTTGGCGACGTCATTGCCGTACTCGCCCGAGGTCACGTATCGGTTGATGTCCTGCTTGGCCGTGGACAGGTTCAGCGGCTCGGCCGCATAGGGCCGCACGGGCAGGGCAAGGACGGTGGCGAGAACGAACAGGACGGCGAGTCGCTTTAGCATGCGGGCAGCCAAGCAGAGCCGCGGGCCTTTATCAATGCAGGGCTCATGCAGGCCGGTATCCGTTGGCATCGGGTGCGGGCTCGACTCAGATCGGGTCCACTCCGATACTCGCCCTGATGCGCCTACCCCTGCGTTACCTCCCGCTCCCGTTGATGTTCCTTCTGGCCTCCGTTGGTGTTTTCGGGGCGGAGCCCGCGTCCCGACCGCGGCGGCCGAACATCATCTTCATCATGACCGATGATCATGCCAACAGCGCGATCAGCGCCTATGGCAGCAAGCTTATCCAGACACCCAACATCGACCGGCTGGCCCGCGAAGGCCTGCGGTTCGACAACGCTTTTTGCACGAACTCGATCTGCGGACCGAGCCGCGCGGTCATCCTCACTGGGAAATACAGCCACGTGAACGGTTTCATGATGAATGAAACCAATACCTTCGACGGACGCCAGATGACCTTTCCCAAGCTCTTCCAGGCCGCAGGCTATCAGACGGCCGTCATCGGCAAATGGCATCTCGAGTCCGACCCGACCGGCTTCGACTACTGGAACATTCTGATCGGGCAGGGCCAGTATTTCGATGCCCCCTTCAACTGCATGGGCACGACGACCGTGCATCCGGGCTACGTGACGGATGTGACGTCGCAGATGACCATCGACTGGTTGCGCCATCGCCCGAATCCGGACCAGCCCTTTGTCCTTCTGACGCAGCACAAGGCGCCGCATGCCAACTTTCATCCCCCTCCCCGGTACGAGCACACCTTTGATGCCGTCACCTTTCCCGAGCCGCCGACCCTCTTCGACGATTACGCCACGCGGAGCCCGGCCGCCCGCACGAACAACATGCGGATCGACCCGCACCTCGCGCTGCAGTTCGTAAGCAACGGCGCCGATCGCCTGCAGGTCCCGGCCGGTCTGGAGGGCCGCGACCGCACCCGCTGGCTCTATCAATTCTACCTGCGCAACTACCTCGGCTGTGTGCTGGCGGTCGATGACGCGGTGGGGGACCTGTTGGCAACCTTGGACGAGCTCGGTCTGACCGAGAACACGATCGTCGTCTACACTTCGGATCAGGGATTTTACCTGGGCGAGCACGGTTGGTACGACAAACGCTTCATGTACGAGGAGTCGCTCCGCAATCCGCTGATCGTGCGTTATCCTCCCTCGATCGCGCCCGGCGGGGTGGAGAAGCGCATGGTGCTGAACCTGGACTATGCACAGACCTTTCTGGACTACGCCGGAATCCCGGCGCCGGCGGACATGCAGGGGCGCAGCCTGCGACCGCTCCTCGACGGGAAAGCGGTCGCCGATTGGCGGCAATCGATCTACTATCACTACTACGAGTATCCCGGCTGGCACTATGTGCCGCGGCACTACGGTGTGCGGACGGAACGTTACAAGCTGATCCATTTCTACCACGACATCGATGCCTGGGAGTTGTACGACCTAAAGGCCGACCCGCATGAGCTGAACAATCTGTACGGTGAGGCAGCCTATGCCGGCGTCCAATCGGAGTTGCAGAGCGAACTCAAGCGGCTGCAGGACCAATACGGCGACTCGCCGGAACTGGCCCGCGAGACCATCCAGCGCTATCCGCACGGCAGCCGGCCGCCATGGGGGCGCGCGGAAAACCTGCCAGAATGGCAGGCTCGGAAAGGTGGCAGCCCGAGGCCCTGATCTGCTCCATGGCTTCGAGCACTCGTTTCCGCATGGGCCCAAAGCGCGGTCTTCTCCTTGGTGCGCTGTTGCTTGCTCCCCTGCTGGCGATGGCAAGACCGCCCAACGTGGTCATGATCGTCACCGATGACCAGGGTTGGGGCGACCTGAGCATTTCCGGCAACACCAATCTCGCCACGCCCCACATCGACTCCCTGGCGACGGCCGGGGCGACCTTGGCGCGGTTTTATGTGCAGCCCGTCTGCTCGCCGACACGAGCGGAGATCCTCACCGGGAGGTATGCAATGCGCAGCGGGGTATACGACACCTCGGCCGGAGGTGAGCGGCTGAATCTCGACGAGCGCACGATCGCCGACGTGTTCAAGGCGGCGGGCTACGCGACCGGGGTCTTTGGGAAATGGCACAACGGAGAACAATACCCCTACCACCCGAACGGCCGCGGCTTTGATGAGTTCTATGGATTTTGCTCGGGACATTGGGGTGACTATTTTGACGCCCCGCTGGAGCATAACGGCAAAGCCGTGCAGAGCCGGGGTTATCTGCCGGATGATCTGACAGATCATGCGCTGGCCTTCATCGCGGCGCACCAGAACCAGCCCTTCTTTTGCTACGTGCCGCTCAACACGCCGCATTCACCGCTGCAGGTGCCCGATGCCTACTATGCGAAGTTCGCCGGCGCCGGGCTGGCCTTGCGGGCGGAAAATCCGGCCGAAGAAAACGTCGACTTCACCCGGGCTGTCCTCGCGATGTGTGAGAACATCGATTGGAATGTTGGTCGCATCCTGGGCAGTCTGAAAAGCCTCGGGCTGGCTGATGATACCATCGTGATCTACTTCAGCGACAACGGGCCCAATGCCACGCGTTGGAACGGTGGCATGAAAGGCATCAAGGGCTCGGTCGATGAGGGTGGGGTGCGCTCTCCGTGCTTCGTGCGTTGGCCGGACCGGATACCGGCGGGCACCACCATTGAATCACTGGTCGGCGCAATTGATCTGCTGCCCACGCTCGCCGATTGCGCCGGCATCCCTGTTACCGGAACAAAACCGCTCGACGGCATCAGCGTGAAACTGCTGCTGCTGGGCCAGCGGATGTCTGCAGCCAATGATCGTCTGTTGTTCTCCCACTGG
>JBDKHE010000404.1:0-3826 GCA_039797805.1 Verrucomicrobiota bacterium | reverse complement strand
AACTCGGCCAATCCGGCCAGCAATGCCCGGTGCGTATTGCAGGCCTCCGCGTCGGGCACAAACCCATCGGTGAGGAGCCGCAGCCTGGCCGTGAGCTCTTCGGCACCGATATGCTCAGCTTCCATCTGCAGAATCGGGGCGGTCAGGTCGACTTGCTCCCCTTTTTCCAGCTTCCGCATAAGCGGGAACAGGATCTTTTCCTCCTTCGCCATGTGCGACATCATCTCGCCCGCGAGCTCCTGGACGGTGGCCGCCATGGGGGCCAGACGGGGATCGCGCCAGCCGTGCTTGCGGGCGACGCGTTCCGCCATTTCTAAAAACCGCGGCAGCTCCTCTTTGAGGTAGTGATGATGGGTCTGCTCGATGTGATCGGCCAGTTCGCTCAAGGACATGGCCGAGGCATCCACTTCCGTTGGGCCCGCGGCAAGTGCCGCCGTGGCATCCTGCAGCATGGCGACCACCGTTTCGACGGATAGCCCGCGACTGGCAGCCGCGAAGGCCAGGGTCTGCTTCCCGCCGCAGCAATAGTCGATCTGCAGCCCTTCAAACAAGCGGCCGAGGACAGGGTAGGCGGCGACAATCGCGCCGATGCGGGTTTCCGGGGTAAATTCAAGCGAAGACGAGGCGTTCATATGTCCCGTCAGTATAGCGACCGGGCCCGGATCCGCTTTGAGCCAGATCAATCCAAGCCCAGATTGATACGCGCCGTGCCGAAGGCGGTGATCTCGCGCAGACGCTGCCCGATGTTTTCCGCCATGGCGATCAGCTCCGCCGCCTCCGCCGCCGGTAATCTCGCCCGGCAATGCCGGTGCCATAGGCCGAGCCACGCGGCAAAATGTCTCTCCTCCAGACCCAGATTCATGTGCTTGACCGGCATGGCACCGGAGTAACGGACTGGACCACCGGTCACGCCCTGCCAGAAATCAGCAATTTTCTCCAAATGAGCCGGCCAGTCCTTGATCTGCGCCGCGAAGATCGGACCGATCTCGGCATGCTGGCGCACGTCGGCATAGAAATAGCGCAGCAACTCCTGCAGCTTGGGGCGGCCGCCAAGCCGTTCAAAGAGGGAGCCGGACTGCTTCGCCATGGTCATATCACGATTCGCCCAGGTTCCGCCGCAACATCATCTCGAGCTTGGCGGGTTCGTGAACCGTGATCGACTTGACCGCCACGGTGATGAGTTTCGCATCCCGCAGCCGGGCCAGGGTGCGGGAAAGGGTCTCGCTGCTCGTGCCCAACTCGGCAGCAAGCACCCGCTTGGTGCCCGGCAACTGGATGACGCCTTGGCGCGCGGTGCGGCCGTGCTTCACCAGCCAGTTGAGCAGACGGGTCTCCACGTCCTTGAGGGTCAGATCGTCCAACGCCCCGACCAGCACCCGGAGGTGCGCACTCATCGAACCCAGCATCCGCAAGGCCAGGTCCGGCCGCCGGCCGATCAGCTCGAGGATGGGTTGCTTCGGGATGAGCAACACGGTGCTGGCCTCCACGGCCCGCGCATTGGCGGGGTATCCCGTGGCGGACGAAAGCGCGGCCTCGGCCAGCGTTTCACCGGACCGAAACACGTGAATGACCTGCTCCTTCCCCGCGGCGTTGACGCGATGCACGTTCACCGCCCCCGCCTGGACCAGATAAAACCCCAACGACGGTTCGCCTTCATGAAAGAGGTACTCGTCCTTGGCGAGCCGGATGGCCTGGATGAAAGAGGCGATGGCCTCCAAGTCCTCCGGAGACAAACCGGTGAACAGCTGGCAGCAACGCAGGGTACCGATGAGACCCGTCAGTTTGTGGTCAACGGAACGTGGAGTCGTTGGCATCAGGCAGCAATAGCACGACGGATTCCGCAGTGTCGCTCCTTATTTCGCTCCCGGCGGCGTGGCCTGGGTGATCAGCAGCGTCATATCCTCGAGTGCGCGGACGGCGTGCGGCAACTTCGGCGGCATGTGCAACAGGTCGCCTGCCTTCAGCCGCTCGACGCGGTCGGGGAAGGTAAACTCGCATTCCCCGGCCAGCACCTGGACCAGGGCCCGCGCGGGGGTGGTGTGCTCGGAGAGTTCCTGGCCCGCGGCAAAGCGGAACAGCGTGACGCGCAGTCCCGGCGAGGTCAGCACAGCCTGGCTGACAATGCCATGGGCGACATGCTGCGCCGGCATCTGCAGGGAGCAGACGCCAGCCTCATCGGGTGAAAGGAGTGCTGATTTAGACATGGGTATTCAGGGTTGGAGACGCAGCTACGCCATCAAGCCCGGCACCGGCCCCCGGCGTCGGCGGGAGCGGGCAACAAGTGGGTGTGTTCAGGGCGGGATGGATCACCCCACCCTACGCCAAGGCGACGACCGTCGCCTTGACGGAGATCATGTCCCGTTGAAATTGTGGCGGAGACTTACTGCTGCGCCGCGCTGGTCGCCCCGGCACCCGAGGCGGGCTTCATATCACGGGCGACGGCCAATTCGCCCTGGCGCGCATAGTCAATCGCCTCGGCCAAAATGCGGGCCGCCTCCTGCGGGGCGTGGAAGCCCATGGAGTTTTCCGCGGAGACGAAATCCAGGCGCCACTGGGCCTTGCGGTGGAGGTCACGCGCGGCCTGCAGCTGGGCGTCGGTCGCCCCCGCTTTGAGCGCGAGCGTGATGGCGTCCAGCAGGCCGACGACCGCCTGTTCCCCGCGCGTAAGGAGCGCGGCGTTGCGGTCCTGCACGAGGAGCGCCCGCGCCTTGATCTCCTGCTCGGAAACCCGGTGACAGGTCTGACAGGCCTGGGCCACGTTCAAGAGCGGCGAGCGCACATGGTGGTTGCTGACCTTGATGGCGCCCTCGCGCACATAGGGCATGTGGCAGTCGGCGCAGGCGACGCCGCTGCGCGCGTGGATGCCCTGGCTCCACATTTCAAACTCCGGGTGCTGGGCCTTCAGGATGGCCGCGCCGCTCTCCTTGTTCTTGAAATCGGTGTGCTTCACCTCGTCGTAGTAGGCCTCCATCTGCTCGACCTTGAGACCCTTGTCCCACGGATACGTGACCAGCTTGCCCTCGCCTTTGAAATAATACTCCACGTGGCACTGCGCGCAGACCATGGAGCGGAGCTCCTGCCGCGTGGCATCCTTGTTGGGCTCGTAACGACCCTGCCTCCCTTCCTTGCGCCAGCGCTCGATGCTGGGCAGATGCGGGGTGGGATAATCGGAGTTGGCCAGGGCCCGGATGCCGTTGAGGAAGCCCGGGCGGTTGACGCGCAGGTTCATGTTTTCGGCATCATGGCAATCGATGCAGGACACGGGGTGCTCGACGAGCTTGGTGGCCTCGCTGTAGGGCATTTTGCAGACGACCTCGAATCCCTTCTGGATCTGCTCCTCCCAGTGCTCTTTGCCGGCCGGGATCCCGGCCTTGATGCCTTCGTTGATGTAGGCGTTGAGCGTGGAGGCGTGGCACTGCAGGCAGGCGCCCGGCTGCTTGAATTGTTTGACCCGCTCGGTCTCGCGCTGGTCGACCAGCATGTAGGCGTGCCCCCGCTCCTCGCGATAATCCACCCCAAAGGCGTAGCCCGCGAAGAGGCGGCGCCACACCGGGTCCTTGTCCAGATGCTGGAAGGCCTCGCTGCCGCCGTGGGTGGTGCGCTCGGTGTCCACCGTGCGTTTGTAGCTGTCATACTGGCGCGGATAATTCTTTCCCCAGATGGCGGGATCTTCCGTCTGGTCGCTGACCTCGACGACACGAAACACATCCTTGGTGGCCTCCGCCTTCCGGGCCACGATGTTCTGGTAGAGCATCAGGATGAGAAAGGAAGCGGCGGCCGTCGCGACGAGGAGGACGATATAGACCCAGGTGGCGATGCCGCGCTG
>JBDKHE010000403.1:0-2957 GCA_039797805.1 Verrucomicrobiota bacterium | reverse complement strand
GCGTTCGCCGGGGTTTGGCCGATCTTGCCGGCGAGCAGCGAAACGAGCACGAAGGCGGTGAGGTGCAGGAACGCGCATACGGCGAAGACCGGCGTGAACGAGAGATTCTGCACCGTCCAGCCGATGGTGGTCTGCGAGAGAATGCCCATCACGCCGCCCATGGCGCCGGCGAGTCCGGTGACCGACCCGATGGCGCGGCTCGGCAGCAGTTCCGCGGGCAAGGTCATGTTGGCCCACGCGGCGTGCGCGAACATGGCGAGGCTCATGTAGGTCAGGGCGAGCGCCGGGACCTGCGTGCGCGCGATCGAGAAGCACAGCACCGGCATGGCGAGCGAGGCCAGCAGCATGACGGTTTTCCGCGCCCGGTTCACGCTCCAGCCGAGTTTCACGAGCCGGTGCGGCACGAGGCCCCCGCAAATGTTGCCCAGCGCCAGGGCGACGAACGGGATCCAGCTGAACTTGCCGACGTCGGCGAGGTTGAAGCCCTGCTCCTGCTGCAGGTATTTCGGCGTCCAGAAGACGAAGAAGTAGGTGACCGGATCGGTGAGCATGCGCGCGGCCACGCAGGCCCAGGTCTTGCGGGAGCGCAGGATCTGCGCCCACGGCATCATCGGCTCGGGCGGGGCATCGGGCGATTGTCCGTCCAAAATGTGGGTGCGCTCCTCGGCGGAGAGGCGCGGGTGATCCTTGGGCAGTTGGTAAACCCGCCTCCAGATGAACACCCAGATCAGGCCGAGACCGCCCGTGATGATGAAGGCCCAGCGCCAGCCCAGCGTGAGCGCGATCAGTGACACCACCGGCGCGGCGAGACCGGCGCCCACCGCGGTGCCGGCATTGAAAAGCCCGACCGCGAGCGCCCGCTCCCGCAGCGGAAACCATTCGGAGACGGCCTTGACCCCGGCCGGGAAATTGGCGGGTTCGGTGGCACCCAACAGGAATCGACAGGAGGCAAACTGGAACGGGGTGTGCGCGAAGAAGTGCAGCATGGTGGAGAAGGACCAGCCGCTGACGAAGATCGAGAAGGACTTGCGGGAACCGAGCCAGTCCACGAGACGTCCGCTCACCAAATACATCACCGTGTAGCTCATGAGGAACGCCGAGGTGATGTAGGAGTACTCGATCGTGGTGAATCCCAGCTCGTCCTGAATCGTCTGCGCGAGCACCGACAGGGCCTGCCGGTCCAGGTAGTTCAACTCCGACGCCATCGCGAGCATGGCGACGATGTACCAACGCAGACCGTGGATTTTCTTAAGGGGGCTGGTGGTCATGAACGAAAGGGGTGGCGTGGAAGTGACGCGCCGACGGAGGGGAAAGGTTCAGGCCATGGCAAACCTAATATGCATACCTATGCAAAAGGAACTTATGAAATTTCAGTGACCGGGATTTTATTGACCTGCGACAGCTTTCCTGTGGTTCTCGCGATCACGGCCGCCGGTTGGCTGCCGCCTCTCCATGCCTCACCTTGTCGACAAATTAAACGTCACGCTTCACCCGGATCGAACCGCCATGGGGCGGGCCGCCGCCGCGCTGGCTCATGCTCATGTCAAAGCCTGTGTGGCCGCCCGGGGGCAGGCCCGCGTGATTCTTTCCAGCGCGCCGTCGCAGGATGATTTCTATGCGGCGCTCGTTGACCTGGCCGTGGCCGAGCCGGCCGTCTGGGCGAAGGTAGTGTCCTTCCACATGGACGACTACGTCGGACTCGCGCCCGAGCATCCGCAGAGTTTCAGCCGGTATCTGCAGGAGCACTTTTTCCATCGCGTCAAAGTGGCGGAATTCCACCCGATCCGCGGTGATGCATCCGAACCGTTTGCCGAGGCGGTGCGTTACGCGGGGATGCTGGCGGAGGCGCCGATTGATTTCATCGGGATGGGTATCGGGGAGAACGGACACATCGCTTTCAATGATCCGCCGGTGGCGGATTTCGAGGATCCGTTGGCGGTGAAGGTCGTCGAGATGGACCGCGTCTGCCGCCAACAACAGGTCAACGACGGTTGCTTCCCGACCATCGATGCGGTGCCGCGCCATGCGATCACCATCACGCTGCCGGTCTTCGCGCGGGCGGGCATGCTGTCCTGCCACGTGCCCACCACGCGCAAGGCCGCGGCGGTGCGCGCCACCCTGATCGGCCCGATTGGCCGGGCGTGCCCGGCGACACTCTTGCGGCAGCACCCGCACGCCGCGCTGCATCTGGATCCGGCGGCGGCATCCGAGCTCACCCCCGAATTGCGGACGGCGATCCGCGTCTGACGCGCACCGAACCATGCACGCGGCGACCGCCTCTTCGTCTTTGTCCGACCCTAACGGGGAGGCCGCGCCGTTTTTCGATCTGCAGGTGAACGGCTTTGCCGGCGTGGATTTTCAGGATCCGGCGCTGAGCCGTGAAGCCTTGCGCCGGGCCGTGGACGCGCTGCGGCGTCACCGCACGGGAGGGATTCTGCTCACGCTCATCACGGACCGGAGCGAGGCGTTGGCGGCGAAGCTGGCGCAGATTGAGCGGCACCGGGCGGCTGATCCGGTGATCGCGGCGATGGTCGTTGGTTACCATCTCGAGGGACCGCATCTCAGCAGTGTGCCGGGCTACCATGGAGCGCATCCGCGCGAGCTCATGACGCCGCCGGATTTCGCCGCTTTTGCGCGCTTGCAGGACGCGGCCGGCGGACGCGTGCGGTTGGTGACCATCGCCCCGGAGTTGCCGGGATCGCCCGATTACATCGCGCAGGTTTCCGCCACGGGCACACGGGTGGCCATCGGTCACTCAAACGCGAGCGACGCCGAGATCGATGCCGCGATCGCGGCCGGACTGACGCTGTGCACGCATCTGGGCAACGGAGCGCCGTTGGAATTGCCGCGGCATGACAACATCATCCAGCGCCTGCTGGCGCGGGATGAACTGACGGCCGTGTTCATTCCCGACGGCCTGCATCTGCCTCCGGGCGTGTTGCGCAATTTTGTGCGGG